>NZ_JBDPMJ010000059.1:0-15136 GCF_039880665.1 Nonomuraea sp. B5E05 | reverse complement strand
AGTACGACGCCACCGTGGCCTTCTACCGCGACACCCTGGGCTTCGACGTCAAAGAAGACGACGTCTCCTACGCTCCGACCGTCTCGAGAACTCATTCGGTGCGGTTCGGACCCAACACGCTGTGGCTCGACTGTGTCGACAACTACAGCCGGCCCGACCTGTGGCTGCAGCTGCACACCGATGACCTGGACGCGGCAGCGGCCAAACTGGCCGACATCGGCATCCACCCGTGTGACGAGGTCGAGCCACTGGAGAACCTCGATTCCCGAACCCACTGGATCAAGAACCCGGCCGGTGTCGTACATCTGCTCGCGGAGGCCGGCTGATCCCGAAGCCCCGACGGAGCGGCACGCCACGCACCAGTGCACCGTGGCCTCGCGGCCGCTGAGGCCTTCCAGAGCGAGAGGGCCGACGCCACGCCAGTGCCGGCGGCCCTCTCCTGCCCTGGAATTACAGCGTCGCGAAATACCACGCGAAGGGGTACGAGCAACTGCCCCCCGGGCCGGTGCACTGCTCGACCCAGCAGTTGGTGGTCGCCGTTCCTCCCGCGCGCACACCGTTCATCCAGTAGTTGCAGACGCCCTCGCTGGAGTAGGGGCCATACGTCTGGCCCGCCGGGGCCACGGGGGCCGACGCCGCCGCCGCGTTGGCGTAGGCGGTGCCCGACAGAGAAATGGCCGCCCCGGCAATCACTACGGCGAGTGCTCGTTTCATGTTTCTCATGTGCTCAGACCCTTCTGTTCTTAGCTGGGCGCCGCGACTCCGCGGCAACCCTTCGTGTAAGCGTGGGTGTTCGGTCGCAGTCAGCATTTCGGCTCGGGGCATGGTCGGCATCCCATTTCGGGAGTTGTCGAAACCTTCGCGAGAGTGCCGGAAGTAAAGAATTATCGGGCCCATCTGATTTGGTGTGATGCCCGCCGGGGCGCGGGCGCCCGACCGACCAGGCTCACGCTGCCCCGGCTTTCTCCGTCCACGGCCAGGACGAATTCTTCCGGCCCGCCTCGATGACCGGCAGACGGCCGAAACCGCTCTGGCCTCGACGAACCGCGAGCACCGGCAGGGCGAGATCGGCTACATCTCAGGCGGCGGCCGGGTCAGAGATCGGTGCCGGTGTGCTCCACGGTGGCGAGGAAGTCCCGTACGGCGCGGGCGAACGCGGGAGGGTTGTCGTCGTGCACCCAATGGCCGCAGCCGTGGAGTTCTCGTAGTGCGGTACGCGGCCGACGTTGGGCCATCTCCCTGACCATGGCGGTAGGCAGGATGAAACTGTCCAGCCCGTGCACCAGCAGGGCTGGACAGGAGGAGCCGAGCCACTGCGGCCACCAGTCGCCGACCAGCGCTTGCTGTGAGGCCAGCATGTCGTCGTAGTCGAACAGCAGCCCCCAGCCGTCGGGGTGTTCCACGGCGTTCTCCAGAAAGTAGCTCGCGTCGGGGATGCCGCGCGCCTCGATCTGGCGGCGCATTTCGGCGAGGGTGGCCGTGCGGCGTGGCCAGTCACTGACGTCGAGCACCGGGTGCGGTATGTGCGGCTGCCGATTGTCGGCGCCGCCTTCTTCGACGATGAGGGCGCGGACCAGGTCGGGGTGGCGTGCGGCCAGGTGAAACGCGGTCACGCCGCCCATCGAGTGTCCCAGGACGATCAGCGGGCCGAGGCCGAGCTCGCGTACGAACGCCGCGGCGTCGGCGACGTAGGCGTCCTGGCTGAGGTCCCCGTCGCCGCGCTCGCTATGTCCGTGCGCGCGCTGCTCCAATGCGATCACCCGGTAGTCGGGGGCGAGGTCGGCGGCCAGCCGCGCGAACGCCCGCGCCCGGCCGAAATGGCCGTGCAGCGCCAGGAGCGGCGTGCCCGGGCCACCGAAGTCGATCCAGGACAGGCGCAAGCCGCGTACACGCGTAGAGGTTTGCATGGTCGTCATGATCTGTTCTCCTTGGGAAGGTGATGCGGTTCGAGTAGGGCGAGTGTGGTCAGTGCCGCGGCGATCGCCAGGACTGCCGCGAGCAGGGCTGCCTGGCCGAAGCCGTCGATGAAGGCGTCGCCGGCGACGCGGGCCAGCCAGGCACCCTCGGGGCCGCCCAGGTGGCGTGCGGCCTGCATGGCGCCGGTGATGGATTGGGTGGCGAAGGGGGTCATGTCCGGGGGAAGGATGCCGTGGTGGGGTGTCAGCCTGGCGGTGAGGTGACCGGTGATCACGGCGCCGAACGCCGCGACGCCCAGGCTGCCGCCCAGCTTGAACGCCGTCTCGTTGACAGCCGCGGCGGACCCCGCCTGACGTTGGCCGCCGGAGGCCAGCATCGCCGTGCTCGCGGCGTTGACCGCCATGCCGTTGCCGGCCGCCACGAGGCCCAGCCCGGTGGCCAGGATCCAGTCCTGGGTTCGTAGCCCAGTGGTGATGAGCATCAGTCCGGCGGCGAGGCCGAGCAGTCCGGCCAGAGCCACGAGCCGAACCCCGCGGCGTGCTATCAGGCGAGGGGCGAACGGCGCCACGGCCAGTTGTCCCGCGGCCGTCGGCAGGAGCAGCAGCGCCGTCGTGGACGGCGAGAATGCGCGGACGTCCTGCCAGTACTGCGTGATCAGAAACAGGACACCCATCAAGGAGAGGAATCCGGTCGCCGCGGCCACCGCGGCCGGCCAGAACGAGCGGGCGGCCACCATGGGCAGGTCGAGCAGCGGGTGCGCGGTCCTGCGCTGGCGGAGGACGAACCCCGCCAGCAGGGCGGCGGCCGCGAAGGCGAAGGGATCGAGCCACCCGCGCCGGGGTGCTTCGATGATCGTGTGGATCAGAGCCGGCAACCCGGCGGCGATGAGCAGGATGCTCGGGACGTCCAGCGCGGCCTTCGCGCGGGGCGCGAAGGCCGGCGCCAGCCGCCCGATGGACAGGGCCGCGGGCAGGAGAATCGCGGCGTTGGCGAAGAACAGTGAACGCCAGCCGAAGTGCTCCACCAGCACACCGCCTGACAGCGGTCCGAGCACCACCCCGGCGCTGGCGACGGCTCCCCACACGGCCAGGGCCCTGGGCAGCGCCGATGCGGGAAAGACCGCGCGGACGATGGCGAGTGTCGCAGGCGTGATCATCGCATTGCCCATGCCCATCAGGGCACGCGCGGCGATGAGTTGGCCCGGCGTTCGCGTGATCGCGGCGAGCAGCGAAGCGATCGCGAACACGGCCAGCCCTGCCAGCAGGACCCGCCGCCGTCCGTAGCGATCGGCGAGCGCACCCATCGGGAGCAGCAACGCAGCCAGAGCCAGCACCATGGACTCAGTGATCCATTGCAACTGGGTGGTGGTGGCGCGCAGGTCCGCCGCGATGGATGGGAGTGCGACCGTGACCGCCATCACGCTCACGCTCATGACGAGCAACGCGGCGCAGAGCGCCGCCAGGATCGACCGGCGGCGGGGGTGACCCTGCGCCGGCTCGGGTCCGAGTACGGGGGAGCTGGGGTGCGGCACGGATGACCTCCAGCGGCGGGCAGCGATGAGGCCATTAACATAACGATCGTCATGTAAAGATGCAAAACAGTCGTCATGTGAATATGCTGGGCTTCCCATCGACCAGCACAGCGCGCGGAAGGGAGCCGGCTGTGGCCAGGCCTCGCGATCCCCGGCGCCGCGCCGAGCTCCTCGACCAGATCGTCGGCTACTTGGCGGAGCACGGGATCGCACAGCTGTCGCTGCGCCCGCTGGCGAAGGCGCTCGGCCACAGCACCTACGTTCTCACTCACCACTTCACCGACAAGGACGAGCTGATCAGCGCCGTGCTGGGCCACCTCGACCAGCGGCAGAAGAGTCGGCTGCGGGCATTGCCGGGATGGGAGGAGGGTCGCAGCCTCGGCGACATCGTGCGCGCCTCCTGGCACTGGCACATGACGGAAGGCCTGCCAATGGTCCGGCTGCTGCACGAGATCGAAGGGTTGTCTTCGGCCGGCCGGCTCACAGGGCCGTACGTGCCGCGGATGCTGAGCGACCGCGCCGAGTTCGTGGCCGAGGTGCTGCGGGCCTGTGGCGTCCCCGAGGCCGTCGCCCTGCGCAACGCCACGCTGCTCAACGCGGCATACGCGGGACTGCAGTCCGACTACCTGACCACCGGCGACAAGGAGCGGGTCGAGACAGCGGTCGCGGCGTTGGCCGCTCTCGCCGATGAGTGGACCTCTCTCGCACCTGGACGGCCCGTGCCGGATGATCGACTGAACGGTGACGGCATCGGAGAACATGCCCGAGAGCCCGATTGAGAGCCGTTCCACCTCGGGTTGGGCAACGCCCGGCGCGCCATGGTGGTCGACACACGCAAGGAACTCCTCGGCTGGGTGCACCGCTCACCGGTGACTGCCGCGAGGGGCCGCAGGCGCGCCGGGGCGCATGAGACCTGATCGATAAGAAGCGGAGCGGGGGCATCGCCCGTGTGCCGCCGTGCAGTGGATGTTCGCCGTATGAAGGGAGTGAGATGCGGACCAGCCTGGTGGTGGAGGCGCTCGATCAGGTGCCGGTGTCGGTGACGCTGTCCCCCGGTCTGTCGATGCTGGCATTGATCACCGATGCGCTGTCCGGCCGGGGTCGTGGAGCTCCGGAGAGCTGGCGGCGGCTGCTGCAGGCGGCGGCCGGAACCCAGGATGCGATGGTGGTGCGGTCGCTGGCCTGGCCGGGGTTCAGCGTGCTGCCCGATGTGGTGCTGCCGGGAGAGTTCACCCGGGACATGAACGTACCCGCACAGGTGGCGACGTTGAAGGATCTGTCCCCCGACATCCTGCTGGGCGAACTCGAAGTGATCACCCAGGGCCGGCCGACGCCACACTGGCAGGGCGCGGTGGACCATCCCAGGCGCTGGCTGCACGGCTACGCGGACCTGCTGGAGGCCTCCTGGACGGCGATGAGCCCGGTCTGGCGGCAACTCCGGCCCATCCTCGACCGCGAGATCGAACGGGTCGCGGTGGCCGCCGCCCGCCGAACCCTCGATGTGGTGCTGGACGACCTGCACGCCAACACCCGCTTTCGGGAGCAGACCCTCAGCTTTCCCGACGCCGAGCCGGACACCTTCACCATCGACTCACGCTCCCTGGTGCTGATGCCGATGCTGGCCGGTCCTCAAGCCCTCATCGCCCGCCTGGACGGCCCCGGCGCGGTCTGGATCGGCTATCCCGTGCCTGGCCTGACCAACCCCCCGCCGGTCGGCCTGCGGCACACCCACCAGCTCGAGGTCGTCATCGGCGCGACCCGCGCGGCCATCCTGACCTGCCTGCAACAGCCCCTGACCATGGGAGCGCTGGCCCGCCGCGTCCAGCAGGCGCCGAGCACGATCTCCTATCACTGCGACCGTCTCGAAGCAGCGGGCCTCATCACCCGCCTGCGCGACGGACGCGAGATCTACGTGCTCCGCACCCAGCGCGCCCAGATCATCGTGAACCTGTTCGCCGGCTGACCGCAGGCCGTCCCGCACTTTGCCTCGCTGTCCATCCGTGCGCCGACGGCATTGACCGCGACGGCGACATGACTCGGCTCAGCGGCGGCGGGTCGCGTGCGCCGCCTCGGCGATGGTCTCGGCGACGCCGTCGACGTCGTGCTGGTCGAGCGGCGCGCAGGCGACGCGGAGGAAGTCGCCGGGCAGCCGCGTCGCCATGAACGCCGAGCCGGGCGCGACCGCCACGCCGTTGAGCGCGAGCGACACCAGCGCCTGCTGCTCGTTGCGCACGCCGACCCAGAGGTTGGTGCCGTCTCTGCCGTGGGCGGTCACGCCGCGTGCGGTGAGCGCCCGCTGCAGCGCCGATCTTCGCGCGGCGTATTCCTTCCGCGCCGCGGCGACCTGCTCCTGAGGTTCCTGACCGGTGAGCAGGCGCAGCAGGACGTTCTGCAGGAGCCTGCTGGTCCAGCCGGAGCCGAGCATCCGGCGACGCAGCAGCGACATGATCGGCCCTTCGGCGCCGCCGACGGCGGCCATCCGCAGGTCGGGGCCGTGCGACTTGGAGAAGCCGCGGATGTGGACGGTCCGCTCGGGAAGGTGGTGGCCCAGGCTCACCGGCTCGGACACGGAGATCCCCGCCGAGTGGTCGTCCTCGATGATCAGTGCCGTGGAGTCGCGCAGCACCGCCGCCAGCTCCTCGGCGCGCGGCTCGTCCATGCTGTGGCCGGTAGGGTTCTGCCCGCGCGGCTGGAGGATGACGGCGTCCGCGTCGGCCTCGCGCAGCGCGGCGCCGAGGTCGCCGGGCTCGATGCCGCGGTCGTCGACGGGCAGCGCGACGACCTCGGCGCCGAACAGCTCGAGGAGGTCGAGGATCGGGGGGAAGGTCGGGTTCTCGACCACGACCCTGGTGCCGGGCCTGACGAGTCCGGACAGCAGCCGGTCCACCGCGTCCATGGCCCCGTCGACCAGCGTGAGCACGGCGGGCGGGAACGGCCAGTCCGCCCGTAACACCTCCTCCAGGCCGGGCAGCAGCGGCGGGTCGAAGTAGCTGCTCGTGCGCTGATCCCTGCTCAGCTGCTCCAGCACGGACTCCACGCGCGGCAGGAGCGCGGGATCCGGCCAGCTCTCCGACAGGTCGAGCAGGCCGGCGAAGCCCTCGGCCCGCAGCCGGCTGTATCTGGTCGGGCCGGTCAGGTTGGCGGGGGTGCGCACCACGGTGCCGCGCCGGCCGTCGGTGCGGACGAGGCCCGCCCTGAGCAGCCGCTGCCACGCCTGCGACACGGTCGCCGGGCTCACGCCGAGCTCCTGGGCGAGCTTCCTGACCGTCGGCAGCCGCGCGCCGGCCGGCAGCTCTCCGCTGGTGATCAGGCGGCCGAACGCCTTGGCGATGCCGGCCGCCGTGCGGTCGCTCACCGACGCAGAAATGTCCACAGCTCTTTGTACTATAACAAAGTTTTTATTGTCCACCGGCATCGCTACACGTAATCTCATGCCACCCACCAGCGAAAGGGCGTATCAGTGACCGCGCGACAGGTGACCGACGACGACCGCCGCTACGTCTTCCACTCGTGGTCGGCACAGGACCACATTTCCCCCGTGCCAGTGGCGGGCGCGGAGGGGTCGACCTTCTGGGACTACGAGGGCAACCGCTACCTCGACTTCTCCTCCCAACTGGTGAACTCCAACCTCGGACACGGCCATCCGCGGCTGATCTCCGCGATCGGCGACCAGGCGGCCAGGCTCGCCTACGCCGCCCCCTCGTTCGCCGTGGACGTGCGGAGCGAGGCGGCCCGGATGATCGTCGAGCGGGCGCCGGAGGGCATGGCGAAGGTCTTCTTCACCAACGGCGGAGCCGAGGCCAACGAGAACGCGGTCAGGATGGCCAAGCTGTTCACCGGCCGGCACAAGGTGCTCAGCACCTACCGCTCCTACCACGGCGCAACCACCGGGGCGATCTCGCTGACCGGCGAACCACGGCGCTGGCCGAGCGAACCGGGCCTGCCCGGCGCCGTGCACTTCTTCGGCCCCTACCCCTACCGCTCCGCCTTCTCCGCCACGAGCGCGGAGGAGGAGAGCGAGCGGGCGCTGCGTCACCTGGACGAGGTGGTGACACTCGAAGGACCGCACACCGTGGCCGCGATCGTCCTGGAGACCGTGGTCGGCACCAACGGCGTCCTGGTCCCGCCGCCCGGCTACCTGCGCGGCGTGCGGGAGCTGTGCACCCGGCACGGGATCCAGCTGATCTGCGACGAGGTCATGGTCGGATTCGGCCGCGTCGGACACTGGTTCGCCTGCCAGGCGTGGGACGTCCGGCCCGACCTGATCACCTTCGCCAAGGGCGTCAACTCCGGCTACGTCCCGCTCGGCGGTGTGATCATCTCGGCCGAGGTGGCCGGGTTCTTCGGCGACCGCGCCTATCCCGGCGGGCTGACCTACAGCGGTCACCCGCTGGCCTGCGCGGTGGCGGTCGAGCACATGAAGGTCCTGGAGGAGGAGCGGATCCTGCCCCGGGTGCGCGCACTCGGCGAGCGGCTGGCGACCCGGCTGGCCGAGATCGCGCAGCGGCACCCCAGCGTGGGCGAGGTGCGCGGGATGGGCCTGATGTGGGCGATCGAACTCGTCCGCGACAGGGAGACGCGCGAGCCGCTGGTGCCGTACAACGCCGCCGGCCAGGACAGTGAGCCGATGACGCGGGTCGCCGCCGCCTGCCGCGAGGGCGGCGTGTGGCCGTTCACCCACTTCAACCGGTTGCACGTGGCGCCACCGCTGATCATCGAGGACGACGAGCTGGACCGCGGGCTCGCCGTCTACGACGCGGCACTCAAGATCGCCGACGAGTACGCCACCGGCTGAGGAGGAGCACGTGTCCGAGCAACCGATGCTGATCGACGGCGAGTGGGTCGCGGCAGGCAACGGCCGGTGGATCGAGGTGGAGAACCCCGGCGACCGCACCACGGTCGCCCGCGTGCCATGCGGCGACGCCGCCGACGTCGGGCGCGCGGTCGACGCGGCCGCCCGCGCCTTCCCCGCCTGGCGGGCGCGCCCGCCGCGCGAACGGGCCGATCTCTTCCGCCGCGTGGCCGACACCCTCGAACCGGAGGTGGAGAAGCTCGCCCGGCTGGTCTCGCTGGAGAACGGCAACGCGCTGCGCACCCAGTCACGCGGCGAGGCCCGGTTCGTCGTCGACTGCTTCCGCTACTTCGGCGGTCTGGCCGGCGAGGCCAAGGGCGAGACGATCCCGCTCAGCGACGCCGTACTCGACTACACCAGGCGCGAGCCGCTCGGCGTGGTCGGCGCGATCGTCCCCTGGAACGCCCCGCTGATGCTCTCCGCCCTGAAGATCGCCCCCGCGCTGATCACCGGCAACACGCTGGTGCTCAAGGTCGCCGAGGACGCCCCGCTCGCGGTACTGGAAGTGGCCAGGATCTGCCAGGAGTTCCTGCCGGCCGGCGTGCTCAACGTCGTGACCGGTTACGGCGAGGAGGCGGGCGCGGCGCTGACCGCGCATCCCCGCGTCGCCAAGCTCAGCTTCACCGGCTCGACCTCCGTGGGCAGGCAGGTGATGCACGCCGGAGCCGACCGCGTCGCCCCGGTCTCGCTCGAACTCGGCGGCAAGAGCCCGCAACTGGTCTTCCCCGACGCCGACGAGGACTGGGTGGTCGACGGCGTGATCGCGGGCATGCGCTTCTTCCGCCAGGGCCAGTCCTGCACGGCGGGCTCCCGGCTGTTCGTCCACGAGACGGTCTTCGACTCGTTCGTCGGCAAGCTCACCAGCCGGCTGGGCTCGCTCACGGTGGGTGACCCGCTCGACGAGTCCACCGACATCGGCGCGATCGTCAACGCCAGGCAGTTCGACAAGGTCTGCGGCTACATCCGCGACGGTATGGATCAGCAGGGGGCGCGGATCGCCCTGGGCGGCCTGCCTCCGGAGCGCGGCCCGCTGTCCAAGGGCTACTTCGTGGAGCCCACGGTCTTCACCGGCGTCGCCAACGACTGGCGGATCGCGCAGGAGGAGATCTTCGGACCGGTCGTGTGCGCGATCCCGTGGCGCGAGGAGGCCGAGGTGATCGCGATGGCCAACGACACGCCGTACGGGCTGGCCGCGTTCGTCTGGACGCACGACATGAGCAGGGCGCTGCGCACCGCGCACGCGCTCGAGGCCGGGTGGGTGCAGGTCAACCAGGGGGGCGGACAGGTGCTCGGGCAGTCCTACGGGGGTTTCAAACAGAGCGGAATCGGTCGCGAGTTCTCCCTCGAGGGGATGCTCGACAGTTACACCCAGCGCAAACACATATCCGTGAGCTTGCAGAGGTGACCACATGTCCTCCACCCCCAACCCGCCTGCCGTACCTCCGGTGCGGGTGGCGTTCGCCAGTTTCGTCGGCACCACCATCGAGTGGTACGACTACATCCTCTTCGGCACGGCCTCGGTACTGGTGCTCAACGGGCAGTTCTTCCCCACGCTGAGCCCGGCGGCCGGGACGCTCGCCTCACTGGCCACGTTCTCGATCGCGTTCGTCGCCCGGCCGCTCGGCAGCATCCTGTTCGGCCACTTCGGCGACCGGATGAGCCGCAAGAAGATGCTCATCTGGTCGCTCCTGGGCATGGGGATCGCCACGGTCCTCGTCGGCCTGCTGCCGAACTACGACACGATCGGGATCGCCGCGCCGCTCATCCTGGTCATCCTGCGGATCGTGCAGGGTGTGGCCGTCGGCGGCGAGTGGGGAGGCGCCGCGCTGATGGCGCTCGAACACGCGCCGCGACGCAAGCGGGCCTTCTTCGCGAGCTGGCCGCAGGCCGGGGTGCCCGCCGGGCTGCTGCTCGCGAACGGCGCGTTCTTCCTCGTGCAGAGCATGCCGGAGGAACAGTTCCAGTCCTGGGGCTGGCGGCTGCCGTTCCTCGCGTCCGCAGCGATGATCGCGGTCGGCTTCTACGTCAGGAGCAAGGTCAGCGAGTCGCCGGAGTTCACCGAGATGCAGGAGGCGGAGGCGCGGCGTGCGCGGCAGCGCCGGGTACCGCTGCTCGAGGTGCTGCGCGAGCACAAGCGGGCGGTGCTGATCGGCACCCTGTCCGTCTGCGTCGGCAACACCGTCTTCTACCTGTCCACCGTCTTCATGCTCGCGCACGGGCCGCAGGATCTCGGCTTCGACCGCGGCCAGATCCTCCTGATGCTCATGCTGGCCGCGGCGCTGGACATCGTCTCTCTGCCGCTGGTCGCGATGCTGGGCGACCGGATCGGGCGCAAGCGGCTGCTGCAACTCGGCGCGGTGATCGGGATCGTCATCGGGGTGCCGATGTTCGCGCTGTTCACCACGGGCACCGCTTGGGGCATCCTGCTGGCCACGGTGCTCGCCCTGCCGATCGGCCACGCGTTCTCCAGCGCGGTGCTGACGAGCTTCATCCCCGGGCTGTTCCAGACCCGGGTGCGTTACACGGGCGCCGGACTGTCCTACCAGCTGAGCGGCATCGTCGCATCGGCACCCGCGCCGTTCATCGCCGCCTGGCTCTTCGAGTCGACGGGAAACAGCCTCGCCGTCGGCGCCTACCTGTCGGTGGTGGCGGTGATCACCCTGGTGGCGGTCTCCGCCGCGCCGGCGAAGCCACTCGACGGGGAGAACATCGAGAACCGTGAAGTCACAGACGAAGGGAGTCGTCACGATGAGCAGGGTCGTCCGGGCAGCGCTGTATCAGACGCGGTGGACAGGTGATCGGGAGAGCATGATCCGGGAGCACGAGGACGCCGCGCGCCGCGCCGCCGAGCGGGGTGCGAAGGTGATCTGCTTCCAGGAACTGTTCTACGGCCCGTTCTTCTGCCAGGTGACCCACGAACGGTTCTACGACTGGGCTGAGGCGGTGCCCGACGGGCCCACGGTGGAGCGTTTCCGCGCGCTGGCGGCGGAGCTCGGCCTGGTCATGGTGCTCCCGGTGTACGAGGAGGAGCAGCCGGGGGTGCTCTACAACACCGCCGCAGTGATCGACGCCGACGGTTCCTTCGCCGGGAAGTACCGCAAGAGCCACATCCCGAACCTGCCGGGCTTCTGGGAGAAGTTCTACTTCCGGCCGGGGAACCTCGGTTACCCGGTGTTCGACACCGCGGTCGGCCGCATAGGCGTCTACATCTGCTACGACCGGCACTTCCCCGAGGGCTGGCGGGCGCTCGGACTGGGCGGCGCGGAGATCGTGTTCAACCCGTCGGCGACGCATCGCGGGTTGTCGAAATACCTCTGGGAGCTGGAGCAGCCGGCCGCGGCCGTGGCCAACGCCTACTTCGTGGGCGCGATCAACCGGGTCGGCGTCGAGGAGTACGGCGACAACGACTTCTACGGCACCTCCTACTTCGTCGGCCCGGAGGGGAAGGTCATCGGCGACACGGCGAGCGACACCGACCCCGACCTCGTCGTCCAGGACCTCGACCTGGACGAGATCAGGCGGATCAGGGATCGCTGGGCCTTCTACCGCGACCGCAGGCCCGAGTCCTACGGCGCCGTGGTGGCGCCGTGAAGCTGTTCACGGGGCGGCGGATCCTGGCCCTGGACGGCACCGAGCCCGAGGCGTTCGCAGTCGAGGACGGCGTCGTGGTCGCGACGGGGACGCGGGCCGCCCTGACCCGACGGCATCCGGGCGCGGAACGGGTCGACCTCGACGGCGCGCTGGTGGTGCCCGGGTTCAACGACGCGCACTGCCACGTCTCGCAGGCCGCGCTCGCCAGGGTCCGCGTCGACCTGACGGGCGCGGCCGGCGCCGCGGAGGTCGCCGCCGCCCTGCGGGCCAGGGCCGCACGGACGCCGCCCGGCGAGTGGGTCGTCGGGCAGCCGCTGGACGATCGCCTCATCCCCGGCGTCGACCGCGACTTCCTCGACGCCGTCTCGCCCGATCACCCCGTCGTGCTGATCCACTACTCCTTCCACCGGGCGGTGGTGAACAGCAGGGCGCTCGAACTGCTGGGCTACCGCACCGCCGCGGACGCGCCGGACGGCGGGCAACTCATGACCGACGCCGCCGGCCGGCTCGACGGCCGGCTGCTCGAGCGCGCCTGGCTCGACCCGTGGCTGCCAGGACCGCGGCGCGACACCATCGCGCCGGCCGGCGAACTCGCCGCGCAGGTGGCCGCGCTGGCGGAGGTGAACGACGGGCTGCACCGGACCGGGATCACCTCCTACTGCGACGCGATCGTCACCCCGGTGGAGCAGCGGATGTACACCGCGGCACGGGACCGTGGCGCGCTCACGCCGCGGGTGAGCATGCTGCTGTGGCACACCTACTTCGACCCCGCGACCTGGCCCGGCCAGGACGGGGACCAGCGGCTGCAGCTGAGCGGGGTGAAGATGATGTACGACGGCGCGCTGTCCGGCGGCACCTGCCTGTGCCGCCACCCCTACCCGAGCAGCACGGGCACGGACAACGGGCTGCAGATCCTCACCGACGAGGAGTTCGCCGGCCGGGTGCGCGCCGTGGCGTCCGCGGGAGCGCGGGTCGCGGTGCACGCCAACGGCGACCTGGCGATCAGCAAGCTGCTCGACGTCTTCGCATCGCTGCCCGCCACCGGGGCCGGCCATCGCATCGAGCACTGCAGCATCGTGGACGACGAGATCATCGCCAGGCTGGCCGCGCTCGGCGTCACGCCGGTGCCGTTCTCCGCCTTCGCCCACTTGTACGGCGAGGCGCTCACCGGCTTCTACGGCGAGGAGCGGGCCGGCCGGATCTGCGCGCACCGTTCGCTGCTGGACGCCGGGCTGGAGGTCGCCGGCTCGTCCGACTACCCCATCGTGCCCGTCGACCCGCTCCTCGGCGTGCAGAGCATGGTCACCCGCAGGTCGGCCGCGGGCCTGGACTTCGGCCCCGCTCAGCGGCTCGGCGTGATCGAGGCGCTCGGCGTCTACACGCACGGGTCGGCGCACGCCACCGGCGACGGGCACCGGAGGGGCCGGCTCTCTCCCGGCCAGGTGGCCGACTTCGTCGTCCTCGACGCCGACCTGACCGCCGTCGAGCCCGACGAGATCGCGGCCACCCGGGTGCGCTCGACCTGGGTGGGCGGCGAGCTGGTGTGGTCCGCCGGATGACGACGGCCGCGGGTGCTCACCTCACCCGATACGACTGCTCGGCCGCGACCGCCGTCCGCCGCCCGGTCCGGTCGGTGCCCTTCGAATCTGAGCGCGACCGACCACGACATGCAAGCGCAGTCAACACCACCGCAACCGAACGCCCCCCGGCTACGCGCTCATCGCTGAGCGGCCTATCCCGACATAGGCCAAGCTGACATGCTCGTTCTAAAGCTTGCCCACACGGGTGCAGGTGTTCAGTGATGCAGGCGATTCCCGGTAGGTCGATCATTGGCTGGTGAACGAGCCGCTGCGGCCGTGCTCGCGCAGGCCGCAGCGGGCCTTGCCATCCCGGGCGCCGCACCCGCGGCGAGTGAGCCTCACCCGGGCAGAGCGTCCTCCCGATCGGCGTGCATCTCCTCAGGCGGTGGGTGACCTTTACTCGAGTGGCAGGGCGTGCCGTCCGGCAACCTGGCGGATCTCCTCCAGCGGGTACGGCGTCTTCCTGCTCTCACTCTGCAGAGAGTGGTAGAAGTCGTTCAGCACGGTGGCCAGCGGGCTGTGCCGCGACAGCAGGGCCGCGACCCCGCCGGGCACGCCGGCTGGCCGCTCTCCCGCCGCCCATTCCCGCACCAGTTCGCGGCGCCGCGGCCAGTCGGCGCCGTGGAAGGCGCCGGCCAGCCAGTTCACCAGGTACGTCAGTGTGTAGGTGCGGTCGAAGGTGAGGTGCCGGCGATAGAAGGCTTGTTCCTCCTCTGACAGGTCGAACCGGGTCGACACGGCCTGCCCGAAGTCGGTCAGGTAGAAGCGGTGCCCGTCGGTGAGGATGTTCTCGAAATGCGCGTCGAAGTGCAGGAGGCCGCCCGCGTTCATGAAGGACACGGCCTCACGCAGCCCCTGATCCGCCAGTGCGCAGGCGCGGTCGGCGTCGCCCGCGCGCACCCGCTCGTCCAGCCACTGGAGCAGGTTGTAGGGAAAGTACTCCAGAAAGAGCGTCAGGCTCGCCGGAGCTCCTGCCAGCGCTTCGAGGCGGCGGCGCACGCCGGGTGCGCCCTCCCAGAAGGTGACCGCACGCTCGATGTCGGCCAGCTCTGCGTACAGCGGGGCGGGCTCGGCGTTGGGTAGCACCCGCCAGTGATACAGCAGCGGGAAGCCGGGGATTTGGCCGGTCAGCACCCACTCGGTGGTCATCGTGTGCGCGGCCAGCTCGCGCCAGGCGCCGAAGCCGGGCGAGCCGATGCCGTACTGGCAGAAAGGCGGCAGCCCGAACAGGTCGGCCGTCGAGTGCGGGTGGCGCAGCTCGGGCTCGGTGAGGGGCACGCGTTTGACGAAGACCGAGGTGCCGCCGACCTCGAGCCGCGCGGACACCCCGCCGATGCCGGTGCCGAGGGGCACGGCCTCGCGCTCCAGCAGCTCGGCCAGCTCCCGGTCGTCGTAGCGGGCCAGGGCCGTGGAAACATCACAGTGGGTGGTCAGCCGCGTGTCCGTCATCGTGATCACCTTATGGCCGATGACGGCCGCCCTTGCCCGGCGGCCACCCTGCCGCACGGTTTGCCGAGCTGGTCGCACCTCTTGGCGGTCCCTAGTGCTTTGACCGGAAACGATCACCGGGTTGGCGCGTAAGGCGGTCCGGCCGGTTGGATGGTGCTGATCACGTTCGATCGGAAGTCGGGAGGCCCGGTGACGCATCCGGTCAAGGTCCGCAGG
>NZ_JBDPMJ010000058.1:0-16104 GCF_039880665.1 Nonomuraea sp. B5E05 | reverse complement strand
GCCTGCGGACCTTGACCGGATGCGTCACCGGGCCTCCCGACTTCCGATCGAACGTGATCAGCACCATCCAACCGGCCGGACCGCCTTACGCGCCAACCCGGTGATCGTTTCCGGTCAAAGCACTAGGGCAGCTCGACGAAGGACCGCCGTTCTCTTGGTGGCCGGGCACGAATCCCGGCGGGCGCACCATGGCATACCGTCGCCAGTGAACGCGTCCACGAGGAGGAGCGGCAGGTTGATCGAGGTCAGGGAGCTCCACGAGATGGCGGAGTTCGAGCGGGTCAACGACCTGTTCGAGGACATCTGGCACTTCGGGCCCGGCGACCCGCCCATCACGATGGAGCTGATGCGGGCGCTGTCGCACGCGGGCGGCTACGTCGCCGGCGCCTTCGAGGGCGACCGGCTGGTGGGCGGCTCGGTCGGGTTCCTCGCCGCGGGAGGCGCGCTGCACTCGCACGTCACCGGAACGACGCGGCGCGGCGCCGGGTTCGAGCTGAAGCTGCACCAGCGCCGCTGGGCCCTGGGGCGCGGGATCGAGCGCATCACGTGGACCTACGATCCGCTCGTTCGCCGCAACGCCCACTTCAACCTGGCGAAGCTGGGCGCGCGGCCCCAGGAGTACCTTCCGCGCTTCTACGGCGTCATGGGCGACGCGATCAACCAGGGCGACGAGTCCGACCGGCTGCTCGCGGTGTGGCCGCTGACCGCGCCGCACGTGGAGGCGCTGGCCCGGCGCGAGCCCGGCGAGAGCGCGGCGCCGGAGGGCGCGGTGGTCGCGCTGGCCGACGACGGCGGCCGGCCGGTGCCGGGGCCGGTGCCGGGGCCGGTGCAGGGGCCGGCGCAGGGGCCGGAGGGGGCGGGCGCCGTGCTGGTCGCCGTTCCCGCCGACATCGAGGGGTTGCGCGGCAGCGACCCGGGAACGGCCAAGGCGTGGCGCCTCGCCGTGCGCGAGGTGCTGGGTGGCCTGATGGCGGAGGGCCGCACGGTCACGGGGTTCTGCGGTAAGTCCTACTACGTGGTGGAGCAAGCGTGAAGATCACTGGAGTTGAGCTGCGCCGGATCGCGATGCCGCTGGTGGCGCCGTTCCGCACCTCGTTCGGCACCGAGACGTCCCGCGACGTCCTGCTGGTCAGGGTCGTGACGCCGGACGCCGAGGGCTGGGGCGAGTGCGTGGCGATGTCGGAGCCGCTCTATTGCTCCGAGTACGTCGACGGCGCGGCCGAGGTGATCCGCCGTTTCCTGCTGCCCGCGTTGCCGCCGAGCGTCGACGCGCAGGGCGTGGCCCGCGCCCTGGAGCCGATCAAGGGTCACCGCATGGCCAAGGCCGCGGTGGAGACGGCGGTGCTGGACGCGCAGCTGAGGGCGGCGGGCGAGTCGTTCGGCCGGTTCCTCGGCGCGTCGCGCACCCGGGTGCCGTGCGGGGTGTCGGTCGGCATCATGGACTCGGTCCCGCAGCTTCTCGACGCGGTGGCGGGCTACCTGGACGAGGGGTACGTCCGCATCAAGCTGAAGATCGAGCCCGGCTGGGACGTCGAGCCGGTCAGGGCGGTGCGCGAGCGGTTCGGCGACGACGTGCTGCTCCAGGTCGACGCGAACGCCGCCTACTCCCTGACCGACGCCCGGCGGCTGGCCCGGCTCGACGCGTTCGACCTGCTGCTGATCGAGCAGCCGCTGGCCAACGACGACCTGGTGCAGCACGCCAAGCTGGCCGAGCAGCTCGCGACGCCGATCTGCCTGGACGAGTCGATCGAGTCGGCCGAGCACGCCGCGGCGGCGATCGCGCTCGGCTCGTGCTCGATCATCAACGTCAAGCCGGGCCGGATCGGCGGCTACCTGGAGGCGCGGCGCATCCACGACCTCTGCCGGGCCAACGGCGTGGCGGTGTGGTGCGGCGGCATGCTGGAGACCGGGCTCGGCCGGGCGGCGAACGTGGCGCTGGCGGCGCTGCCCGGGTTCACCCTGCCGGGCGACACCTCGGGGTCGCGCCGCTACTACGCGACCGACATCACCGAACCGTTCGAGCTGGCGGACGGGCACCTCGAGGTGCCGGCCGGGCCGGGCCTCGGCGTCGAGCCGATCCCGGCCGTGCTCGACGAGGTGACCACGGCCACGGAGTGGATCACCCTCTGAGGCGGGGCACCGCGGCCAGGAGGGCGCGCGTGTAGTCGTGCGCGGGCTCGCCGACGACCTGCTCGGCGGGGCCCGCCTCGACCAGCCGGCCCTGGTGCATGACGGCGACCACGTCGGCGACGTACCTGACCACGGCCAGGTTGTGCGAGATGAACAACATCGGCAGGCCCAGCTCGTCGCGGAGCCCTCGGACGAGGTTGAGCACCGCGCCCTGCACGGACACGTCGAGCGAGCTGGTGATCTCGTCGGCGACGAGCAGGCCGGGGTCGCCGCCGAGGGCGCGGGCGATCGCGACGCGCTGCCGCTGCCCGCCGGACAGCTCGCGGGGATAGCGGCCGGCCACCTCCGCGGGCAGCCGTACGAGGCCGAGCAGCCGCTTCACCTCGCTGTCGCGGTCGCGGCCCCTGACGCCCTCCGCGACCGTGTCGCCGACGGTCATGCGAGGGTTCAGCGACGCGTACGGGTCCTGGAACACCATCTGCACGCGGCGGGCGCCCTCGATGCTCCCCGTGTACGGCACGAGCCCGCAGACGGCCCTGGCCAGCGACGACTTGCCGGATCCCGACTCGCCGACGAGCCCGACGACGCGGCCGTCGGGGATCTCCAGCGTGACGTCGTCGACGGCGGTGAAGGCGCCGAAGCGCACGGTCAGGTTCTTGATGATCATGAGACCTCCCAGCAGGCGACCCGCCGGCGGGGGCCGTGCGCGACGAGTTCCGGGCGCTGCGTGGCGCACCGCTCGGTGGCCAGGGAGCAGCGGGGGGCGAAGGCGCAGCCGGGGCCGACCTGGTCGGGCGCGGGCTGGGTGCCGGGAATGCCGGCCAGCGGCTTGCTCCTGTCGGTGTCCAGGTCGGGCAGGGAGGCGATCAGCGCCCTGGTGTAGGGGTGGGCGGCGCCCTCGGCGAGCCGGTCGGCGGGCAGTTCCTCGACGACGCGGCCGGCGTACATGACGACGACGCGGTCGCACAGCTGGCCCACGACGGCGATGTCGTGCGAGATGAACAGCGTGGCCGCGCCGGTCTCTTCCACGACCTCGCGCAGCAGCCGCAGGATCTGCCGCTGCACGGTCACGTCGAGCGCGGTCGTGGGCTCGTCGGCGATGATCAGGCGGGGCGTGCCCATCAGGCCCATGGCGATCACGGCGCGCTGCCGCATGCCGCCGGACAGCTCGTGCGGGTGCTGGGCGGCGCGCCGTTCCGGCTCGGGAAGGTGCACCTGGCCGAGCCGGTCGACGGCGCGGCGGCGGGCCTCGGCCCGGCTCGCGCCCTCGTGCACGACGGCGACCTCGGCGAGCTGGCCGCCGACCTTGAGCGCGGGGTTGAGCGCGGCGAGCGGGTCCTGGAAGACCATGGCGAGCGCGGTGCCGAGCTCCTTGTCCGACAGCGTGGCGACGTCCTTGCCGCCCAGGTGCAGCCGGCCGCAGGTGACCTTCCCCGGGTAGGGGACGAGCCCGCCGATGGCGGCCGCGGTCATGCTCTTGCCGCTGCCGGACTCGCCGACGAGCCCGACGACCTCGCCGGGCGCGACGGTCAGCGACAGGCCCCGCACGGGGGTCGAGCCGCCGGGGAAGCTGACGGTCAGGTCCCGCACGTCCAGCACGGCGCCGGGGTCCGGCTCGCCGGGCTCGGGCGGCGGCGCCGGCGGCTCCTCGGCCCTGCGTACGGTCGTGCGCGCGGCGGCCCTGGCCAGGGCGTCCCCCAGCAGGTTGAAGCCGATGCCGGCGAGCGCGACGGCGGCCGCGGGGCCGAGCGCGACCTCGGGCGTCACGTAGATCCGCGAGAACCCGTCGAACAGCAGCCGGCCCCAGTCGTACGACGGTGGTTGCACGCCGAGCCCCAGGAACGACATGCCGGCCAGGCCGAGCAGGGCGCCGCCGAGCGCCTGGGTGAGGTTGAGGATGAGCGGCTCGGCGATGTTGGGCAGCACGTGCCGGGCGAGGATGCGGCGGCGGGGCACGCCGAGCATGCGGGCGGCGGAGACGTAGTCGGCGCCGGCGACCGTGGCGGCCAGCGTCTGGGTGAGCCGGGCGAAGCCCGGCGCGACGGCCGCGCCGATGCCGAGCACCGCGCCGCGCGCGCCGAGGCCGGCGACGACCGCGGTGAACATGGCCAGCAGCAGCCCGGGAAAGGCCACCAGAGCGTTGACCGTGCCGGTGGCCAGCCGGGCCGTGCGTCTGGGCAGCACGGACGGGAGCGTGCCGAGCAGGATGCCGGCGACGGCTCCGATGAGGGTGGCGGCCAGCGCCAGCGCCAGCGAGAACCGGCCCGCGACCAGCACCCTGGCCAGCAGGTCGCGGCCGAGGTTGTCGGTGCCGAGCGGGTGCTCGGCCGAGGCGCCCTGGAGGATGGCGCCGGCGTCGATGCGCTCGGCGGCCTCGCCCCAGACGATCGGGCCGGCGACGGCGAGCACCGCCATGAGCGCGACGATCACGGCTCCGGCCACGGCGGGGCCGCTCCATCGGACGGACATCAGGACTGCTCCCTGATCTCAGAGGTGGGGTCGAGGGCGCCGAGCAGGAGGTCGACGGCCAGGTTCACGACCAGCACGATCGCGCCGTAGATGAGGATCACGCCCTGGGCGACCGGGTAGTCCTTCTGCGTGATCGACTCGACGATCTTCAGCCCGAGCCCCGGCCAGGCGAAGACGTACTCGACGAGCACGCTCCCGGCGATGAGCGAGGTCAGCAGCAGCCCGCCCACGGTCAGCGTCGCGGTGAGCGTGTTGGGCAGCACGTGCCGCAGGTGCAGCCGGCGCGCGGGCAGGCGTTTGGCCCTGGCCAGGCGCACGTAGTCCTTGCCCAGCTCGCGCAGGGTCTCCACGCGGGCGATGCGGGCGATCATGGCGACGGGGCCGGCCGCGAGGGCCAGCACGGGCAGCACGTACGTGATCGGCCCGGCCTTGCCCGCGGGCGGGAACCAGCCGAGGCCGATGGCGAAGGCGGACACGAGGCCGATCGCGTACAGGAACTCGGGGACGGCCACGGCGGTGCCGGTGACGGAGCCGAAGGTCAGCTCGGAGCCGCGGTTGCGGCCGTTCTGGGTGCGGACGGCCGCCCACATGCCGAGCGGGACGCCCGCCAGCAGGGCGAGGAGGGTGGCGAGGAGGGCGAGGGCGAGGGTGTTGGGCAGCCGGGCGGCGATGACCTCGCCGACGGGCTCGCTGGTGATGAACGAAGTCCCGAAATCTCCGGACAGGACGTTGGTCACGTAGGTCACGAACTGCTCCGGGAGCGGGCGGTCCAAACCGAGCGCCGCCCTGCGCGCCTCCACCAGCTCCACCGGCGCGGTCGGCCCGAGCGCCGTGCGCACGGGGTCGCCGGGGATGAGGTGGATCATCGCGAAGGAGGCGGCCAGCAGCACGGCCAGCGACACGGCGAACCGCACCGCCCGCCGCACCGCGACCCGCGCCCTGCGCCGCGCCGCCCGCCGGCCCGCAGCCTTCCCCGCCTGGGGCTGAGGCGGGGAGGGCTGCGGGCCGGCGACGGTCCCGGGCGTCTCCAGACCGCTGGTGTCGCGCACTCAGCCTCCCTGGGTGAGCCTGATCGAGGTGGGCAAGAACTCCCCCGCCTGCATGTCGTACGTCGCCCCCTTGGCCGCGTGCAGCACCGTGTTCTCCACCACCGGCACCAGGTCGGCGGCCTCGAACAGGGCGGACTCCGCCTCGAGCCACTGCTCGCAGCCCTCGGCCGACGGCAGCTGCCCGGCCTCGGCGATGAGCGACTCGTAGCGCTTGTTGTCCAGGTGGGCGAAGTTGGCCCCCTTGGGCGCGGCCGGGCCGGACAGGAAGCCGATGAGCTGGGAGGGCAGGGTGACCCCGATCGGGAGCCAGACGACGTCCCAGTCCTGCGTGGCGTTGAGCGACTCCGACAGCTTGGCGTCGATGATGCCGTTCAGCTTCACCTCGACCCCTGCCCTGCGCCAGGCCTGGCCGAGATACTCGACCGCGGCCTGCACCCCGGCCCCGCGCGTGGTGGCGTACATCACCCGCAGCGTCAGCCGCTTGCCGTCCTTGACCCGCACCCCGTCGGGCCCCGCCTTCCAGCCGGCCGCGTCCAGGGCGGCCGCGGCGGCCGCCGCGTCGTGGGCGGGGACGTGCCCGGTGACCGAGTCGCCCTTGCAGGGGCGCGGCTCCATGACGAGCCCCGTGGCCGGCCTGCCGGTGCCGCTGGAGGCGATGCCGGCCAGCTCCTTGAGGTTGACGGCCTGGGTGAGCGCCCTGCGCACGTCCGGGTCGTGCGCGGGCCTGTCGTCTCCCTGGTGGTAGAAGTACTGGCCGTTGGTGAAGGGGACGACCTTCTTGACCAGGCCGGGCGTGGCCTCCAGGCGGGCCCGGTCGGGGCCGTAGACGGTCGCGCCGTTGATGGTGCCGGAGACGAGCAGGTTGGCGGCGGTCTGCTCGTTCGGCACGACCTTGAGCACGACGGTCTCGGGCAGGTCGGCGGCCGTCGCGCCACCCGGGCCCCAGGCGTACTCCCTGCGCACCTTGAAGGTGTAGTGGTCGCTGGGCACCGCCTCGGTCAGCCGGTACGGGCCGGAGCCGGAGGTTCCGCGGGCCAGCAGCGAGCGGTCCTTGACACCCTTGCCGCACACGATGAACAGCGACCGGGCGCTCTCCAGGATGAAGCTGAACGGCTCCGGCATGGACAACGTCACCGTGCCCGCCGCGTCGTCGGCGGTGGCCTTCATCCCGGTGGGCACCAGCACGCCGTAGATGGGCGACTTCGTGGCGGGGTCGGTGATGTGGTTGACGCTGTCGGCGACGTCGGAGGCGGTCAGCGGGGAGCCGTCCGAGCAGGTGACGCCCTCGCGCAGGGTGAACGTGGCGTTGTCGGGCTCGACCTCCCACTTCTCGGCCAGCCTGGGCACGATCTCGCCGTCGTCGGAGGCGGTGACGAGCGTGTCGTACGCGAGCGAGAGCGTGGTGTTCGTGATCGAGAGCACGCCCATGGCGGGGTCGAGGCCGCCGGGGTCGGCCGAGATGGCGTAGGTGAACGTGCCGTCCCTGACCGGCGCGCCGTCACCGGCACCGGCACCGTCACCGGCGCCGCCCGTGCTTCCGCAGGCGGCCGCGAGCAGGGCGAGCGAGGTGAGAGCCGCAGCTGCCGGTTTTCTCATGGGGGACTCCCGTCGAGCGTGGGGGGTGTGCACCACCTTCGCCCCTCGCCGGGCCCGGTGCTTCGTGCCGGGTGACGAAAAAGCCGCGCGGCCTCGTGCTAGCGGCCGAAGATCCGCATCTGCAACATCACCGTGAGCCGGGCGTCGGGGTCCGACAGGTCGAGGCCGCTGATCTCGACGAGACGCTTGAGCCGGTAGCGGAAGGTGTTGGCGTGCACGTGGACCCGGGCGCTGGCGGCGTTGACGTCGCCGAACGCGTCCAGGTACGCCCGCAGCGTGGCGGTCAGCTCGGTGCCGTGCTCCGCGTCGTGGTCGAGCAGCCGCTGGTAGGGGCCGGTGGGCGTCTGCTCCTCCGCGGCGGCCACGTCGGCGACCTGGAGGAGCAGCGACTCGAAGTGCACGGAGGTGTACCCGGCGACCTGGCCGGTGGCGCCGCGGGCGCGCAGCACGCGCAGCGCGCGGTCGGCGTCCGCGCGCGACCTGGCGACGTGCGCCAGGTTGAGCGCCAGGCGGCCAGCGCCGATGTTGGCGGCGTGCCGGGGTCCGACCCTGGCCAGGAAGCTCTCGGCCACGCGTACGGCCCGCGCCTCCTCCCCGCTGCTGTCGGGCCCGCCCGACTGCAGGGGCAGCACCGCGTACGCGACGGAGCCGACGAGCGCGGCGGCGGCCTTGGGATGGATGGCGCCGACGTGCAGCGCGAGCGCGTCGCAGAAGCGCTGCCGATCGCTCTCGCCGCGTGCCGGGTCGGCGGCGGAGTCGCCGGTCAGCTGGGCGGCCAGCACGCACAGGCGGGTGGTGGCGATGCCGAGCCGCTCGGCCGCCTCGGCCGCGTCGGTGCCGCCGGCCAGCACGGTGGACAGCAGGTCGGCGCGGAGCCGCCGCCGGGTGTCGGCCCCGGCCCGCTCGCGCAGCAGCCGCAGCGCAACGATCTTGGCGGCGTCGGCGAGCGCGCGCTGCCGCTGCTCGCTGAGCGGCTCGTGCACGGCCACCCAGATGGAGCCGAGGATCTCGTCGCCGGTACGGACCGCGACGGCGACCCGGTTGATGACGTTCTCGTCGTCGAGCTCCATGTAGACGGGGTCGCGGCTCTGGTAGAGCTGCTTGAAGAAGCCGCGTTCGTCGAGCATGCGCAGGTAGCGGTCGGGGACCTGGCGGCCGAGCACGGTCTCGACGCGGCCCTGGTCGGCCTCCTCCTGGCGGCCGGAGTAGGCGAGCACCCGCGACGACCTGTCCTCGATCGTGACGGGCGCGTCCAGCAGCGCGCAGACGGCGTTGGCCAGGGAGAACAGGTCGTCCGGCGGCCCTTCTCCCGGCTCGGCCAGATCGCCCTCGGCCAGCAGCGAGCGCAGCAGCGCGGCCACCTGCGACCAGGAGGCCGCCCTGGTGAGCCCGAGCACGGCCACGCCGGTCTCCAGCACCACGGCCCGCACCCGCTCGTCCACGTCGACGGGCAGCTTGACGACGACGCCGGCGGCCTGCCCGGCCCGCTCGATCAGGGCGCAGATGTCGTCCGCGCGCTGGACGCCGACGGCCAGCAGGATCCCGCCGGGCGGGACGATCAGCTCGTCGAGCGGGTCGTAGATGTGCACGCCCGTGACCTCGGTGTCGAGGTCACCGGGTGACGCGGCGACGTCGAGCAACGTGGTGCCGAGATCGTGAAGGATGCGCCCGAGACTGGCACGCGGGCGATTCCTCATCCGATCATGATAATCCACGAAAACGGAGTTCACCCGGGCACGCCGTGCGCGCGGGCGGCCCGGTCCGGCCTGTCCCGCAGGTCCATGCCGCCCCCTCAGCCGGTCTTCGGGGTGGCGCGGGCGCCCATGTGCACGTACGGGGAGCCGTCGGGCAGCTCGTAGAACACGACGGACGTCCAGTCGGGCGAGCCGGCCATCCGGCACACGAACGTGACGTCGTCCACGGGCACCAGCTCGCACTCCTCCGGCTCCTTCTGCAGGGCGGCCAGCGCTCCCGTGGCCTCGTACCGCAGCCAGGGCCTCCCGTCGCGCGACGACACCGTGATGCGGGCGCCCACCCGCTCGTAGACGCCGGTGTGGCGGGAGGCGTCCCCGCCCACGTCGACGTCCGCGTCCTGCTCGGGCGGCTCCGGCTGCCGGGGCACGGCGAGGCCGTCGAGCTCGGCGAACAGCTCCGCGGCCACGGCGCGGGTGAAGGAGCCCGAGTGGCCGCCGTTGGCGGTGACGCACGCGATGGTGCCGGTGCCGGGCACGGCCCAGAGCATGGCGTGCTGGCCGATGGTGTTGCCGCCGTGGGAGATGACGAGCTGCCCGTCCCACTCGTCCAGGATCCAGCCGATGCCCCACTGCTTGCCGAGGGTGTGCGGGTTGGGGATGTCGATCTGCGGCTCCCACATGGCCCGCGGGTCGTCGAGCAGCCCGCCCTCCCCGGCCGTGCGCAGGTGGGCCTGGGCGAAGGCGACCACGTCGGCGGGGCGGGCGCAGATCAGCCCGGCCGGGCCGGCCGAGCGCATGAGCCCCCACGCCGGAGCCGGGGCGCCGCCGTCCACGTGGCCCATCGCGGCGCGGAAGCGCAGCACGTCCTCGGGCAGGGTGCAGGTGTGGGTGAGGCCGAGCGGCTCGACGATCTCCTTCCTGAGCGCGTCGTCCCATCGGTCGCCGGTCAGGCGCTCCACCACGCGGCCCGCGACGATGAACCCGGAGTTGCAGTAGGACTGGGTGACGCCGAGCGGGTGGTTCTGGGCCAGGTCGGCGCACGCCTCGACGTACTTCTCGACGCAGTCGTCACCGCGGCCGGTGTCGAGGAACAGGTCGCCGTCGATGCCGCTGGTATGGGAGAGCAGGTGCCTGATGGTGACGGTCTTGGTGACCTCGGCGTCGGCGACCTTGAACTCCGGCAGCACCTCCGCCACCGCCGTGTCCAGCGTCAGGCGGCCCCGCTCGATCAGCCGCATGAGCAGGGTGGCGGTCCACACCTTGGTGACCGAGCCGATCTGGTAGAGCGCGTCCGGGGTCGCCTCGACGCCGGTGGCGGTGTTGAGCGTGCCCGCGGCGAACTCGTGCAGCTCTCCCTCGTGCAGGTACGCCAGCGCCGCGCCGGGCACCTCGTACTGGGCGATCAGCTCGGGGAGCCGCTGACCCATTGCTCCAGCCACGTGATGATCCTTTCGTTGTAGTCGTACCGGTGTGAGGGCCGGCCGTTCAGGATGAACAGGTGACTGGCGCCGGGGTAGCGCACCAGCCGGACGGGCACGCGCCGCTCGCGCAGCGCGGCGAACCACTGCTCCGACTGGCCGACCGGGCAGCGGTCGTCGCTCTCGCCGTGCAGGAGGAGCGTGGGCGTGCCGACCTCGGACACGTACGTGATCGGCGACTGGGCGGCGAGGTCACCGGCCCATTCGTGCACCTTCATCACATACCCCAGGTCCGAGGTGCCGGCCAGGCTGGTCAGGTCGCTCACGCACCCGCCCGGGATCGCGGCCTTGAAGCGGCCGGTGTGGCCCGTCAGCCAGCACGTCATGTAGCCGCCGTAGCTGTAGCCGGTGACGGCCAGCCGGTCGGGGTCGGCGACGTTCTCCTCGATCAGAGCGTCGACGGCGGCGAGGAAGTCCTGGGCGTCGGCCAGCCCCCACGCGCCGACGGCGGCGGTGTAGAAGTCCTCGCCATAGCCGTCGCTGGCGCGCGGGTTGAGCGCGAGCACCGTCCAGCCCCTGGCCGCGAGGGCCTGGTGGTAGAGGTGGAAGCCGTCGAGCACGGGGGCCCAGGCGTTGTGCGGGCCGCCGTGCACGTCGAGCAGCAGCGGGCCGGGGGTGGCGGCGTTCTCGTCCCGGAGCACGAAACCCTCGACGAGGGTGCCGTCGGGGGCGGTGAACGTGCGGCGGGCCGGAGTGAACAGTTCGACGCCGTCGAGCGCGTGGTCGGTGAGCCGCGCCGGGGTCTCTCCCGGCCGGCCGAGGTAGACGTCGCCGGCGCTGTGCGGGGTCGCGGCCACGTACGCGATCCGGCCGGCCGCCACGCTCGCCCCCGACACGCTCGCCTCCTCGGGCACCAGCCGCTCGCCGGTGGCGCGGTAGAGGTGGGAGCAGCCGCGGTCGCGCACGCAGAACATCAGGTCGTCACCGTCATCGGTGAGCGGCGCGGGGGCGGCGCCGGGGTAGCCGGGGGCGCCGGTCATGACGTTGCGGTCCAGCCCCGTCTCCACCTCCTCGGGCACACCGCCGGGGGCGAGCGTGAAGAGCCGTACGTGCCCGACCGGGCCGCCCTTCACGCCGGTGACGACCAGCCGCTCGCCCGGCCACCACACGCCGGTGCAGATGAGCTCGGGACCGGTCAGCCGCCTCGGCTTCTCGCCGGGCGCCACGGTGTGGACGGCTCCGCCTGCCTCCAGGTCGCGGTCGGCCTCCATGTCCGCGACGAACGCCAGCCGCGTCCCGTCGGGACTCCACGACGGCTCCCCCGCGAAGAAGTCGCCCTCGGTGACCTGGGTCGTCTCCCCGCTTGCCACGTCCACCACGAACAGGTGCGCGCTCATCCCGCGCAGCAGCCCCGTGCCGTCCGCCTTGTACTCCAGCCGGTCGGTCACCACGGGCGCGTCCGGATCGGGGGCCTGCCCGCCGGGCCCCACCGGAGCGCTGAACGCGATGCGGGTGCCGTCCGGCGACCACCGCGGCGCCCCCGCTCCCAGCGCCGCCGAGGTGAGCAGGGCCGGCTCGCCGCCGTCCATGGGGAGCAGGTGGATCTGCGGCCTGCCGTCCACGGGCCGCAGGAACGCCAGCGTCCGCCCGTCCGGCGACCACCGGGCCGCGCTCCCGCCGGCCAGCCTGCGCGGAGGGGCGCCGGGCGCGGCGAGCCAGATCTCCGTACGGTTCTCGTCGGCGTCCCGGTCGACGGTGGTCAGCGTGTACGCGACCGCGCCGCCGTCGGGGCGCAGGCAGGGATCGGAGGGAACGGCGAAGCGGTAGAGATCATCCAGGGTGAGTCGCGCCATATCCGAACCGTAGAGCAGCACCATCGCCCCTTCTTCGGACTATCCGACGAACGGCGCGGCTTCCGTAGTGCGCGAGCCCAACCAGGAGACATCAGTTGATCAGCCGCTCGTAGGTGAGGCTCAATCGGTAAGACCGGCTCTTCAGTGATGGATCGTCGATCTCAAGGAAACCGTCTTCGACCCACTTCCTGGCCAGGCCCGTCACGGTGCGAGGGCTGAGGGACAGATGGGCCGCCATCTCGGCGGTGGTGGCCGTCCATGATCGCGACAGAATTCCAGCAGACGGCGGCGACGCGGATCGAGCCGCCTGAGCGCCGCTGAGTCGTCACGCCCCGGGGTGCGGCCTTGGACGTCGGCGGCGCGTGCGCGGACTGCCCCAAGAGCGTCTGCCATGCTTTGACAGAAGAAGTGGACAAAGCCGGGGATGTCCGCCTCAGCCCGACCCATGTAGTAGTTGTCCGATGGTCCGACTGTGAGTGCCGCGTAATACGCGTGAAGGTGGCGGGCGTAGTGCTCGTCGAGTGAGTAGATTCCCTTGAGGCCGTAACCGGCCCGATGGAGGACCAAGGTGGTCAGCAACCGTGCCGTGCGGCCATTGCCGTCGTCATGGGGATGGATCGTCGCGTACTGATCATCGCGTTCTCGTTCGGGAAAGTGGGCACCTTGGAGCGCCTCCGCCACCTGCGCCTGGGTGAGGCGGTTGCCTTCGATCTGCGTGGAGTAGTGCGTCGCGGCGAGCCGGGCCGTGCGACGGAGGCCAGCCAGCACCTCGACGTTGATCGGCAGCTCCATGATCGCTTGCCGATCGCGGGCCACGCCGACGTACCCGAGGCCGTGATGTACGCTTTCCGGCCGGTCCTGCGCCAGCTGCGGCAGCAGCGCGGCTACTCCCTGCGCGAGCTGGCCAACCCGACCTACTACGACCACACGCAGATCGCACGCGCCGAGCGCGGAGACTTCCTCGCCCCGCTCGATCGGGTCAAGGACCTCGACAGAGTGCTCGGTGCCGGCGGGCTGTTGACAGCGCTACGCCAAGGGGACGGCCCCGCCCCGCCGGTGAGCGAGGTGCGTGGACTCCACGACGGCGAACCCGTCACCCTGGAGATGACGGACACGGATGGCAAGATGGTGAAAGTGAGGATCTCGCGTAGGCACTTCGCGCATGCTGGCCGGCGGAGCACTTTCATCGGTTCTGCCCCCGCTCGGTGATCCCGAGCAGGCGCAGCGCGTCGCGCAGGCGATTGAGCAGCCCGCGCGTGTCGACGGCCAGGTCATCGACTACTTCCGCCGCGTACTGGCCGAGCACTACACCGCCGACAAGATGCTCGGCCCTCGCAGCTTGCTGCGGCCGGTGCTCGCGCAGATCGAGGTCCTCGACGAGCTCCGCCGGGGCGCCGGTGCCGCACACGCTGACCCGCTCCTGCACGTACTCGCCCAGTACGCCGAAATGGCCGGATGGCTGCACCAGGACCTGGGCGAGACCAGCGAGGCAATGGACTGGACGCGGCGCGCGGCCGAGTGGGCCCACTGCGCCGGTGACACCCAGATGACCGCGTACATGCTCGTCAGGCAGGCCAACATCGCGTGCCTGACCGACGACCACGCCGCCGTCGTCCAGCTCGCCGCAGCCGCCCGTCGGCACCCGGCTGAGCTGGAGCCGAAACTGAACGCGCTGGCCGCCCAGCAGCAGGCCCGCGGCCTGGCCATGCTGGGCGAGCACAACCAGGCGTTCGACCTGCTCGACCTGGCGGCCGAGATCCTGCGCGACCACCCGCGCCTCTCCTACGCTGAGGTGCCGGTCTACCTGCACTACTATGGCTCCGACACCCTGATGGAGCAGTCTGCGGCCTGTCATCGGGCCGCCGGCCGCGCCGACCGTGCCGTGACCATCCTGGCCGAGCAGATCGACAAGCTTCCCGCCCACCTCGTGCGTGACCGCGGCCACCTCACCGCCAAGCTCGCCATTGCGGTGGTCCAGGGCGAGCACGACCCGGCCCGTGCCGCCGATCTCGGCCACCGAGCTCTCAACGGCGCCCTGCGGACCAGGCCGGCGCGCATCCGCCGGGACTTGCACACCCTCGACGGCCAATTGTCGAAACGGTGGCCGGACCACCCGGACGTGAAGGCGCTCCACGATGCGCTGGCTGAGTGACCCGGGAAGAAAAGGGCGCAGGATGGACCCCTGTCCCGGTGATCAGGTCGGCGCTGCGTACGGTCGCTGGCCGGACGGCCACCGGTCGGTGCTCACCCACCTACGGAGCCATTCACACAATCCGGTCGGCTGAAGAATCGAGGGGAACGCCAATGTGTGCGGATCGTACCCATTCGTCGTCGACCGCGGCATGGCACACTGCTTCGGCGGTGATCAATGTGGCGAGACCCCAACTGTTGTCCCACGTTTCCCGGCCGGCTGGGGTGGCGGTGATCCATCGCTCGACACTGGCGAGATCGGGAACTGGATCCCAGTCCCAATCCATCGCGTCGAACTCGACGACGAGGCCACTTTCCGTGCGGTAAGAGACTAACGGTGGGACGTCGTCAATCCATTGAATACTCAGGCAAGGGCCGTACTGCGCCAGAGCGGGAAGAGCTTCGCCGGTGGCGGGATCAACGCCGTAGTCCATGATGACGGTGCCGTTGCCGAGGCGCCCGATGAGCATGCGGAGGCCCCAATCACTGAGGTATGCCGGCTGAGTGCTCTCGGACGAGATGCCGTAGGCCGCCAGGACGTCATCGATCTCGGTGGCGGAACACCAAGTCAAGACGACGACGTCCGAAGTGTGCTGACTGAACCACTCAAGATAAGTTGAATCGATCATGGACGTTCCTCTTAGTTGACAGCGCTCCGCTGCCGGCCACGTTGTTAATCTCCGCCGATCGGCGTGCCGCCCGCCGCCGGGTTGAAAGAATCTAGCGGCGGACGGCACGGTTCTAATTATCCACTACAGCCATCACCAATACCGGATAGATCGGGTGTAGTGACGTCTGGTGGGATGACTCCTGCCGGAGGGGTACTGCCCTTCTTGGTCGCATCGACCCAGAACGGATCCTTCTCAAGGATACGCTGTTGTTGGTACCAGCCGGAGAGCAGTGCCCCCGCAGTTGTGTTGTCTTGGCACTCTATGATTGCGACCGAAAAGTTGATGCCCGCGTAATGGACGCCCTCATGTGTGGAGGCGAAGGGATACTCGTCACATGATCTCTTCGTAACGCCGGGTGGAGTTGTCCTGATTTTTCTGCACTCGCGTTTAGCGGCTCTGCCGTTCAGGTCCGGGACGGTACCTTTCACCGTACGTTTTTCCGTGGATCTAGTCAGGCATCCGGTCTGAGACGCACATCCGCGGTCCAACGAGTTGTATCGGCCGGGGATGTTCTTCGTTTTCTGCTCGCCGTTCGCATCGTAATACTTCGTATCGGTGTTCTGTTGGTCGTAGAGAGCTTTCCAGATGTGGGCCGCCGTTTGATCCACTCCAATACCAGTGTCGGGATTCGCTGCTCGGTTGCCGTCCAGGTGCCACACGGGTCGCGAACTCCAGACGACGCATCCACCGGTGTGCTTAGCGATCTTGGGTGAGCTGTCGCAGCGGAATTCCAAGCGATCATCGTCTAGCCATCCGGCTTGCTTGTTTACGTCATCCGTCTCTGGATAATAGACCGAGGGCCGGATTCCACAGAAACCTCGGTGGTCGGGTCCAGGAAAACTAGCCGCCGGCGAGGTTAGGACGATAAGGCGATCAGGGCCCTGGATCCAGTCGCCTATATCTTCAGTGAGCCCTTCCGCGTAAGCCCCCGCGACAGAGTGTGATCCTCGGGCCGCCCCGACGCCGGCGCCCCCGATGATCGAGAAGCGTAAAGCCCCTGGTAGAAGTTGGTCTTGCGACAGATCGACTTCGGA
>NZ_JBDPMJ010000057.1:0-16601 GCF_039880665.1 Nonomuraea sp. B5E05 | reverse complement strand
GCTCGCCGCCGACGAGGCGCACCACGAATCGCCTTGACCGCGATTCGTCGTTCCCTGCCCCGCTACGCGGGAGAGTCCGCTTCACCCCCGGCCTGAAGGCCGGAGCACTGCGGACGAACCCGGTAGCGCCCGCTCCGATCCACGGTCAGCCGGCCGAGCAGGCCGATGCAGGCCGGCCGACGCACTGAGTACCTGTAACTTGGCGCCCCGAACGGCGCCGCGTTGACGCTGCTGGAGCGGCTGCACGGCCTTACGGCTCACATCGAAACAGGCTGACCGGACAGGGTGACGCCCAGAATGGGCCCACACACGCCGCAGGACCGGCGCCGACGGGCGAATCGGGCTCCACCGACTCACAAGGCGGCGGCCGACGAGAGCCGGTGACCCTGCGAGCCTGCGATCGAGAACTCCCTAGTCGGACTCACTCCAGAGATACCACGGGCCCTGCCAGTGTTCGTAGAGATCCTCGCCCTCAGGCTCAGGCGGCTCGCCCTCAGGGCTCCAGGCGAATCCGTCAGTACTGAAAAACCCGGTGCCGTCGATGGCGAAACGTACTCCGCCACGGATCCGCTCGGCCCGTTCGACCGGGAACAGCCCTATCCATTCGTCGTCCGCGGGCAGCGGCGCGCCGTGTGAGAAGGCTTGGGAGCGGCCATCGAGGGCAGGCCGGGACAGGGCGAAGCGCGCCTTCAGGGGCGCACCCACGTATACCAGGCCGCAAACCAGCAGAACGATCAGGGGCGGCAGTGACCACACTGGCCATTCGCGACGCAACCGCGCTGAAGGTTCACGCCCGAACAGCATGCGGCCCAACGTGAGCAACCACATGAGACCGATGAAGACCCAGACATTGGTAATCAACGCCAACCACATCAGGTATCCACCTGGAACGCTCGTCGCCCATACGGTCGCCAGGGCGGCGACGACCGTCGGCATGATCGCCACCGCCCGCCCAGGCCGCCAGGTGTCAAGGCCGGGCTCCGCCGTGTCCATGCCGCAAGCATAGAGATCCACTGGCAAGGGCGAGCAGTGATGACCGTTGGCAGATGCCGCCTCCGTGGCTGCGATCGGCAGGCGGCCGGGGCGGGGGAAGTGGACCGTGCAGCTCGGAGCTTTCAGAAAACCCTGCCTCACGTTGTCCTTGGGGGTGCCGTCTCCCCTGCTCTGCCCTTACCGGGCCGGATGAGCGCCTCGCCTTGCTACGAAAGGACGGCGAACTCGTGCGCTGTTGGGGCCTATGTGCCTTTCAGATCGCGGCTGCGGAAGCCGTACAGGCCGATGATTAGCAGGCCCGCCGCGAGCGCGGTGAGCACCACCAGCGGGGCGAGGCGGAAGTCCTCGACCGGCATCCGGGGAATGTGGTCGAACGGGGACAGTCCCCGTACCCAGTCCGGCAGGTCCGCGCCCCAGAAGCGGATGACCGCGCCGAGGGCGAGCACGGCCCAGGCCAGGGGGACGGCCCTGGGCGCGAGCCCGAACAGCGTGGCGGCGATCCCCAGCAGGAAGAGGATCTCCGGGGTGCGGGCGATCACGGCGGCGGCCGCCGCTCCCGCACGGGCGGCGTCATCGAGCGCCAGGGCGGTGCCGGCACCCATGGACAGGCCGGACACCATCAGCAGCGCGACGGCGGCGAGCCCGGTGGCCAGGAGTGACGAGCTCAGCCAGGCCCATCGGCCGGTCGGGGTGGCCAGCAGTGGCGCCACCCGCCCGCGGTTCTCCTCCGTCCGCAGCCGGGTCGTCGCCTGGACCGTGAAGATTCCGACGAGGAGAGACATCCCGACCCCCATGAGGCTCAGGTAGCCGCCTACCACGTCCGGCTCGCCGCCGAGGATCTCCTCGGCCACGCCCTCGCGCATCGAGCCGGCGAGCCCGCCGAACACCAGGCCGGCCGCGATCAGGGACCCGCCCCACCACAGGATGGACGCGCGCTGGAGCCGGAACGCCAGCGCGAGGGGTGAACGCAGCCCGCGGGCCGCCCGCGCGCGGCCGGGGCGCGAGGCCACCAGCCCGGCGCCGAGGTCCCGTCGCGCCGACAGCGCGTACGCGACCGCCGTCAGAGCCGTGCTGAGCAGCACGGCCAGGGCCAGTGGCCACCAGCGCCCGTCATCCGCCACCCGGGTGAGCTGCGCCCACCCCATCGGGGAGAGCCACGTCAGCCAGCCGCCTTGAACGTCTTGGACGGCGCCCACGGCGCGGAGCAGCCACACGACGGCCAGCACCGCGCCGGCGATTCCGACCGCGGCCCTGGAGTGCTCGGTGAGCTGCACGCTTACCGAGGTGACCGCGGCGAAGACGAGCCCCATCGCGGCCGTGGCCGCGCCGAACAGTAGCGCGTCGCCGGGGGTCATTCCGACGGCCGCCCCCGCCGCGGTCAGCAGCAGGGCCAGCACCACGTTGGTGAGGACGGCGACGAGGAGCGCGGCCGTGAGTGCGGCCTGCCGGCCGACGACCGCGGCGCGCACCAGCTCGGCCCGGCCGCTCTGTTCCTCGGCGCGGGTGTGCCGGGCGATCAGCAGCATGCTCATCAGCGCCGCGCCCAGCAGGAACTCCGGGAAGTAGGCGTTGACGAGATATTTCAGGACCGTGGGGTTCTCCATGCCGAACATGGGCCCGGAGAACAGCCGCAGCATGGGGGCGTCCATCATCTCCGCGCTGGCGCGCAGGGTTTCGGCCGTCGGGTTCGTCGCGGTCGCCACGCCGGCGAAGTATGGGAGGAACAAGGTGATCCCAAGCGTCCACGTGGGCAGCTTGACGCGGTCCCGGCGCAGGGCCAGCCGCAGCATCGCCCCGGTGCCGGTCAGGGCGCCGGCGGGCGAGGCGGCCGTGCGGCGGCCGACGGTGGTGGCGGTCATGCGGCTGCTCCGTTGCCGTAGTGGCGCAGCATGAGCTCCTCCAGAGTGGGGGGATGGCTGGTCAGCGCCCGGATGCCGAAGGCCCCCAGATGCTTGATGGCGCCGTCGAGGTGCTCGGCGTCCACGCTGAACCGCACCTGCCCGTGCTCGGTCTCGGCGTTGTGCACGCCCGGGAGCGCGGCCAGGCCGCTGACCGGGGCGGCGGTCAGGGCTTCTACCGTGGTGCGGGTGAGGTGGCGCAGCTCGGCCAGCGTGCCCGCCTGTACGATCTTGCCCTGTCTGATGATGCTGACCCGGTCGGCCAGCTTCTCCACCTGGGAGAGGATGTGGCTCGACAACAGGACGGTACACCCGGCCGCGTGCGTCTCCGCGACGATCTCCTGGAAGACGGCCTCCATGAGCGGGTCGAGACCCGAAGTCGGCTCGTCCAGGATGAGCAGCTCCACGTCGGCGGCGAAGGCGGCCACGAGCGCCACCTTCTGCCGGTTGCCCTTGGAGTAGGTGCGGGCCTTCTTGGTGGGGTCGAGCTGGAAGCGCTCGATCAGCTCTGCGCGGCGGGTCTCGTCGAGCCCGCCGCGCAGGCGGCCGAGCAGGTCGATGGCCTCGCCGCCGGTGAGGTTCGGCCACAGCTCGACGTCGCCCGGCACGTACGCCAGCCGCCGGTGCAGCTCGGTGGCGTCCGCCCACGGGTCGCCGCCCAGCAACTCGGCGCGGCCGGAGTCGGCGCGCACCAGGCCGAGCAGGATCCGGATGGTGGTGGACTTGCCCGCCCCGTTGGGGCCGAGGAAGCCGTGGATCTCCCCTGTGCCGACGGTCAGGTCGAGCCCGTCCAGTGCACGGGTGGGGCCGAACTTCTTGACGAGGTCGCGGGTGGTGATGGCGGTCATGACAGGGCTCACCACTGCACCGGGAGGCACTTGGGACCGAAGAAGGCCGAGTCGTCTTTCATGGGAATCTCCTGTGCGGGCGCCGCGAGACGCAGGCGGGGGAGTCGGGTGAAGAGTGCTTGCATGACCACGCGCAGCTCCACACGGGCGAGCTGCTGGCCGAGGCACTGGTGAATGCCGTGCCCGAAGGCCAGATGACCTCGTGCCGGTCTGGTGATGTCGAGCTCGTGCGGGTGCTGGAAGCGGGCCGGGTCGTGGTTGGCCGCGCCGACCAGCAGCTCCACGGTCTGGCCCTTTTTGATCAGTTCGCCGCCCACCTCGACGTCCTCGAGCGCCGTACGGAGCATGCCGCTGGGCCCGGTGAGGTAGCGGAGCAGCTCTTCGACGGTGTTGTCGATCAGGCTGGGATCGCGGCGCAGCGCCTGAAGCTGATGGGGGTGCTTCAGCAGGGCGAACGTCCCCAGCGCGAGCATGCTGGAGGTCGTCTCATATCCGGCGGCGAACAGCAGCAACCCGATGGAGGCCAGCTCCTCATCCGACAGGCTGCCGCTGTTGATCACGCCGCTGTAGACGTCGCCGGTGGGATGTTCGCGCTTGCTCGCGATAAGTGGCGGGAAGAGGCCCAGCATGGTCGCGTATGCCTGCTGGACCTGCTCCTCGGTGGAGTCCGCGTCGAGCGCGGTGTCCGCGGCCTGCCGGAACGTGGGAATGGTGGGGCTGGGCAGGCCCAGCAGCTCGCAGATGAGCAGGGCGGGCACGGGAACACACAGGGCGGTGACGAGGTCGGCGGGTGGCCCGGACTTCTCCATGTCGTCAAGGCAGCCGTGGGTCGCCTCGGCGATTCTCTCTTCGAGCCCCCGCATCCTGCGCACGGTGAATTCCCCTGCCAGGAGCTTGCGGTAACGGGTGTGCTCCGGGGGGTCCATGCGGACGAACATGCCGGGCGGGGCAGGTGCGGTGAACACCGCCTGTGCGTTCGAGTTGGGCATCATGACCGGTGGATGGGCCAGCTCACGCCGGATACTGAAACGGCCGTCGGCGAGGATGGCGCGGACCACGTCGTAGCCGGTGGCGAGCCAGCCCGGATGTCCGTCGGCGAAGATCATGGGACGGAGCGGGCGCTCGTTCCTGAGCCTGGCGAAGATCCCTGGTGGGTCGAAAGGGCTGAGCCGGCTGATACGTGCCGTCCAGGGCAGCTCGATGCTGTCCTGTGTCATGTCGCACTCCTAGGAAGGCGATGAGGGCGGGCTGTTCCGGAGCTTTTCGAGGGCGTCTCGCATCGAGGCGGCCGTCTCCGGGGTGAGCATGGGGTGGGAGTAGATGTCGAGGAGGGTCACCGCGAGCAGATGCGCGCCTTGCGGGGTGGCCAGGTCGACGCCGAGTCCGCGGGAGATGTGCTGGTGCAGGATCGGGACGGTCAGGCCCATCGCGGCGCCGACCGTCGCGCGGGCCTTGCGGCTGGCGAAAGGTGGATCCGGGCGGGCCTTATCGGCCTCCTCCAGCCACTCCTCGCTCATCCTGACCATTTCGTCGAACAGCGGCGCGGCCCATCCCTCGGCCAGAGCCCGTGCGAGATACCGCTGGTACGGCCCCAGCTTGGCCAGCGCGGAACCAACCGGGTTGGCAGCGGTGCGCATGGAATCGGTGCGTGCCTCGTCGTTCATCCGGCGGATCTCCTTGACGAGATAGGCGTCGCACGCCTCGCGCAGCGCCTGCTTGGACCCGAAGTGATGGCGCACCAGTCCTGAGGAGACCCCGGCCGCCTCGGCGATGCCACGGATCGTCGCTCTCTCGAACCCGTACTCACCGAAGAGCCGCATCGCGGCATCCCTGATGCGCGCGCGAGCAGTCAGATCTTCAAGATCCGCCTCGATCCTGGCCATCATCCACACTCCTGTTTACCCGGACGTACACAAAGCTACTCCAACGAGCTTTATGCTACACACATGTGTAGTGCTCGTCCACCGAGATCATCGTGAAGGCTTGCTTGCCGATGGCGTCCGGGAGGCTATGACGAAGGACCACGGTGCACCCGTGGCGACGCCGCTGCGGCGATCCGACGTGTGGAGGAGGTGATCAAGCCCGGAGGGACACGGCCAGCACGAGCGGTCGGCGCCCCGCCCGAGGACGTGTTCCAGCGCGGGCCCGTCAGCCACGGCCACTGCGTCGACGGCACCACGACCCAGACCGTGTCGCCGGCCGGCGCCCGTGGGGGCCTCGCCCGGCACCGCCGCCTACGCCTCCCTGGCCGGCCGGATCGCCGTCTTCTCCGTCTCGGACAAGGCCCTGGCTCCCCTTGGCGCGGTCGCGCTCGCCCAGTCCGCCGGGTACGGGTGGGTGATGGGCGCGGTGGCCGCGGCGTGCGCGATGGCGGCGTTCGCGCTGCTCGCCTACCACCGCCTATAATTTAGACCGGCATCGAATTAAGGAGTCGTGTCATGGCCGCCCCCGCCACCATCCAGTGTTGCGCGCCCATCGCTCGCGAGCCGCTCTCCGAGAACGACGCCGCCGAGTTGGCCGCGCCGCTCAAGGCGGTCGCCGATCCGGTGCGGCTGCGCCTGCTGTCGATGATCGGCTCGCACGCCGGCGGCGAGGCGTGCGTCTGCGACCTGACCGACGCCTTCGACCTGACCGCCCCCACGATTTCCCACCACCTCAAGGTCCTGCGCACCGCCGGGCTGATCGACGGCGAACGCCGCGGCACCTGGGTCTACTACCGCATCAATCCTGAGGTGGTGAACAAGCTCGGAGCGCTGTTCACCCCGCTCGCCGCGACCGCTTCGGCAGGCGGCCCGGTGGACGTGGAACCCATCACCGTATGACTGCGGCACCGCGGCCGGCCGATGTCGTGATCATAGGGGCCGGGCAGGCCGGGCTGGCTGCCGGCTACCACCTGCGGCGAGCAGGCGCCGACTTCGTCATCCTGGACGCCCAACAAGCCCCCGGCGGCGCCTGGCGGCACGCCTGGCCGTCACTGCGGCTTTTCTCGCCCGCGCAGTACAGCTCCCTGCCCGGCCGGATGATGCCCATCCCGCCCGGCGGAGCCTATCCGGACGCCGCCCATGTCGTCGCCTACCTCACCGACTACGAGCAGCGCTATCGGCTACCGATCATCCGCCCCGCCACGGTGCGGACCGTGCGACGCGCCGGCGCGCGGCTCGCCGTCGAGAGCACTGCCGGCACCTGGCACGCCCGCATCGTCGTCAGCGCCACGGGCACCTGGTGGCGCCCCTTCGTGCCGCACTACCCCGGCATGCGCGACTTCTGCGGAGAGCAGTTGCACACGGCCGGCTACCGCGGCCCCGAGCCTTTCCACGGCCGCAGGGTACTCGTCGTCGGCGGCGGCAACTCCGCCGCGCAGATCCTCTCCGAACTTTCCCAGGTCGCCGAGACCACCTGGGCGACGCTGCGCCCGCCCCGGCTGCTGCCCGACGAGGTCGACGGCCGCGCCCTGTTCGACCTGGCCACCCGCCGCCACCGGGCTACCTTGGCCGGGCAGCACCCCGCAGGCGCCAGTGGCATCGGAGACCTGGGCGACATCGTCGCCGTCGCGCCTGTACGGGAAGCCCGCGACCGCGGTGTGCTCAAGGCCGAGCCGATGTTCTCGCGCGTCACCCCCGCTGGGGTGGCGTGGGCCGACGGCAGCACCGCGGCCTTCGACGTGATCGTGTGGTGCACGGGCTTTCGTCCCGCCCTCGCTCACCTGGCCCCGCTGCGGCTGCGCGGCCCCAGCGGCCTGATCCACACCGACGGCACCCGAGCCCTGGCCGAACCGCGCCTGCACCTGCTTGGCTACGGCGACTGGACCGGTCCCGCATCGGCCACCCTCATCGGCGCCGGCCGCACCGCCCGGCAGCTCGCCGGCGAGATCACCGCCCAGTTGTAGGGCACGACGCAGCTCGACCACGCACTCGGGGCGTTCGCCCGAGGCATCACCTGACGGCGCGTGCCGTCCTGATCTGCTGCGGTTACAGCTGGGTGATCAACTGCTCGATGCGCGCGCGGATGTCGTCACGGATCTTGCGGACGGCCTCGATGCCCTGCCCGGCCGGGTCGTCGAGCTTCCAGTCCTCGTAGCGCTTGCCGGGGAAGATCGGGCAGGCGTCTCCGCAGCCCATGGTGATGACCACGTCAGACGCCTGGACGGCGTCGGCCGTGAGGATCTTCGGCTGGGCGGCGGTGATGTCGATACCGACCTCGGCCATGGCCTCGACGGCGACCGGGTTGACCCGCTCGGCCGGGGCGGAACCGGCCGAGCGAATCTCGATACGGTCGCCGGCCAGGTGGGTGAGCCATCCGGCGGCCATCTGGGAGCGTCCGGCGTTGTGCACGCAGACGAACAGGACGCTGGGCTTGTGAGGGGTGCGGTCAGGCACGAGCGGGCTCCTTGGTGAAGAGGCGGCGGCCGGCCAGGCTGACGTAGACCAGGGCGACCAGGACGGGCACTTCTATGAGCGGGCCGACGACGCCGGCCAGGGCCTGGCCGGAGGTGACGCCGAAGACGCCGACCGCGACCGCGATGGCCAGTTCGAAGTTGTTGCCCGCGGCGGTGAAGGCGAGCGTCGTCGTCCTGTCGTACGGCAGGCCGATCGCCTTGCCGGTCAGGAAGCCGCCGCCCCACATGAGGGAGAAGTAGGCCAGCAGCGGCAGCGCGATGCGGGCCACGTCCCCCGGCTGGGAGGTGATGGTCTGCCCTTGCAGGGCGAACAGGATGACGATGGTGAACAGCAGGCCGTACAGGGCGATCGGGCCGACGCGCGGCAGGAAGCGCTGCTCGTACCAGTCGCGGCCGCGGGCGCGTTCGCCCAGCTTGCGCGAGGCGTAGCCCGCGAGCAGCGGGATGCCGAGAAAGATGAGCACGTAGAAGGCGATGTCCCAGGCCGACACCCCCAGGGCCGCCTGGGCCAGGCCGAGCCAACCGGGCAGCACCTGCAGGTAGAACCAGCCCAGCGCGCCGAAGGCGACCACCTGGAAGACGGAGTTGAGCGCGACCAGCACGGCGGCGGCCTCACGGTGGCCGCAGGCCAGGTCGTTCCAGATGAGCACCATGGCGATGCACCGGGCCAGCCCGACGATGATCAGGCCGGTGCGGTACTCGGGCAGGTCCGGCAGCAAGATCCAGGCCAGGGCGAACATCAGCGCCGGACCGAGCACCCAGTTCAGCACCAGCGAGGAGATCAGCAGGCGGCGGTCGCCGGTCACGGTGCCGAGCCGGTCGTAGCGGACCTTGGCCAGCACCGGGTACATCATCAGCAGCAGGCCCAGCGCGATCGGCAACGAGATCTCGCCGATCTTGACGGCGTCCAGCGCGGTGTCCAGGCCGGGCACCAACCGGCCGAGCAGCAGCCCTACGCCCATGGCCGCGATGATCCACACCGGCAGGAACCGATCCAGTACCGACAGAGCGCCGATCACGCCCGCCGGCGGCGCGCCGGCCTGTGCGGGTTGCGTGGCCATCACAGCGGACCTGCCGGTGCGGTGGCGGGCAGGTTCAGCAGCGCCGACAGCTCGCCCAGCGTCTCGGGCACCAGGCGGTAGTAGACCCAGGAGGCACGCCGCTCGGAGGTCAGCAGCCCGACCTCTTTGAGCACCTTCAGGTGGTGGCTGATAGTCGGCTGGGACAACGCGAACGCGCCGGTGATGTCGCACACGCACACCTCGCCACCCGCGCGGCTGGCCACGATCGACAAGATGCGAAGTCGCACCGGATCACCCAGCGCCTTGAACACGCGCGCCACCCCGGCCGCCTGCTCGGCGTCCAGCGGCTCGCGGGTCAACGGCGGGCTGCACTCCAGAATTTCCAGCAGTTCCATCCGCGGCCTTCCGTATAGACGCTCGTCAAAATAGATGCATGTCTATATTTACATACGCCCATGCCTGCTCGGTACGTCAGCTTCTCGGCCGTAAATGTAAACGGCCGAGCTTGCAGCTCCTCGCCGTACATGGGGTGCTTCGGCCTTGAGACGGCGCGGGGATCCGGGCTTGCCCAGATTCCCGGCGGCCAGGTTGGCGTGCAGGGCGCGGTAGGCGTCGGCGACCTTCTTGATGACGTGCTGGGCGGCCTGGGCGGCCAGGGCGAACTCGGCCTTGATCTGATCGTCGGCGTGCCTGCGCAGATCGAAGTTACGGAAACATCGCTGTTCGAAGGCGAGGGCGGCGACCACACTCGCCGCAGCGTTGACGGCGCGCAGGGTCGCATCCAACGCCGTCGCCTGCTGCGGCGTCGGCAGGAGCTTCACCTGCACCGTACTTCGCCGCCTCCTGCGGCGGCGCACCTCCGTCGATCATCAAGGAGTACATCGAGAACCAGAAGCGGCCAGACTGAGCGCCGCACGAAGACCGAAGACCAGGGCACCGCTCGAGCCTGGCGGCCCTCCCGCGCTGTCGTTTCCTCCCGGGCGTAAACGCCCGGGGTTCCACGCCAGATCACGCTGAACGTGCACTCAACTGACCGGAAAGACCGGCAAGCAGCGCCGCAGCCCATGGCAGCGGAGACACGGGTACAAGGCCGCCATCCCAGCCTCCTCACGGGCCGGTGCGGGAGCGGCGGGGGCGTCAGTGGCTGCCGGACAGTTCGCCGGACAAGGTGGCGTGCATCTTGGCGCTGGCCTGGTTGAGTCCGATGATCCGCACGATCTTGCCGCGGGCGGCGTACTTGGACTCGACGGTGTCCAGGGCGGCCACGGAGGAGGCATCCCAGATGTGGGCGTCGGTCAGGTCGATGACCACGTCGTCAGGGTCTTCCGCGTAGTCGAACTGGGAGACCAGGTCGTTGCTGGAGGCGAAGAACAGCTCACCGGTGACGGCGTAGACGACCTGGCCACCGTCCGGGTCGATGACGGCGGAGACCTGGGCCAGGTGGGCGACGCGGCGGGCGAAGATGATCAGGCCCGTCAGGGAGCCGACGACCACGCCGATGGCCAGGTTGTGCGTGGCGACCACGACGGCGACCGTGATCACCATGACGGTGATCTCGCCGGCGGGCAGGCGCTTGAGCGTGGCGGGGGCGATGGAGTGCCAGTCGAACGTGCCGAACGAGACCAGGATCATGACGGCGACCAGGGCGGCCATCGGGATCTGCGACACCCAGGGGCCGAAGACTATGCACAGCACCATGAGCATGACGCCTGCGGTGAAGGTGGACAGCCGGGTGCGGGCACCGTTCTTCACATTGATCATGGTCTGGCCGATCATGGCGCAGCCGCCCATGCCGCCGAAGAATCCGGTGACGATGTTGGCGATGCCCTGGCCGATGGACTCGCGGGTCTTGGAGGAGCGGGTGTCCGTGATGTCGTCGACCAGTTTGGCGGTCATCAGCGACTCCATCAGCCCGACCAGGGCGAAGGCCAGCGCGTACGGGGCGATGAGGGTCAGGGTGTCCAGGGTGAAGGGCACGTCCGGAAGGCCGGGCACGGGCAGCGCGGCCGGCAGCGCACCGCGGTCGCCCACGGTCGGCACGGCCAGCGCGGCACCGACGGTGATGGCGGTCAGCGCGGCGATGGACACCAGCGGAGCCGGGACCGCCTTGGTCAGGCGGGGGAAGAACACCATCAGCGCCAGCCCGGCGGCCACCAGCGGATACACCGTCCACGGCACGTCGACCAGTTCGGGCACCTGCGCCATGAAGATCAGGATGGCCAGGGCGTTGACGAAGCCGACCATGACGCTGCGTGGCACGAACCGCATCAGCCTGGCCACGCCGAGCGCGCCGAGCGCGACCTGGATGAGGCCGCCGAGGATGACGGTGGCGATCAGGTGGCCGAGGCCGTATTCGCGCGCCAGCGGTGCGACGACCAGCGCGATCGCGCCGGTGGCGGCCGAGATCATGGCGGGGCGGCCGCCGGCGATGGCGATGACGACCGCCATGGTGAATGAGGCGAACAGGCCGACGCTGGGGTCCACCCCGGCGATGATGGAGAACGAGATCGCCTCGGGGATGAGGGCGAGCGCGACGACCAGGCCGGACAGGATCTCGGTACGGGCCACTGAGGGTGTCAGCCAGGCCGGGCGGCCGGGCCGCAGGCGGCCGGCCAGGGAAGCAGACGGGCGGGCGGGCACAGAGGAACTGGGCAACGGACGTCCTTCGACATGGATCGGCCCCGCACGGGCCGGCGGGCAACACGCCACCAGGCACGGCGGCAGCGGGTGAGGTAGCGGCCGAGCAGAGGGCCGCCCGCCTTCGATTCGGGCACGCTCGCGGGGCGTGCCCCGATTCAGAGGTGGGCGGCAGGCCGGGGGATGTGGGCGGTGCTACCGCGGGCGGGTCACGGCGGGAAGCAAGCGGGTGGCGATCACAGGCATGCGCGCGTCGATGTTCCTTACCGTGTGAAGAAGGGGCGCTCGGATGGCGCCCATACAGGTTGTCGGGCCGGCGATGTGCCAGAGTGAAGGGCTGCCCGGTCTGCGCCGAGACATCCGACTTGGCTCGCCCATCGACGACTCTACCCTAACGTTAGGGTAGAGATTCGGCGGGGAGCGGGTGTGGCAGCCCGTACCGCCCCAACAGCCGAGCAGTGAGGTCGTGCAGAAGATGGACGGACCGGCGCTTTCCGCCACCGAAGGCGAAGTCCCGGCTTCGCCGGACGGTGGCCGAGATCACATGCACATCGGGCAGGTCGCGGCGCGGACCGGGCTGTCACTGCGGACCATCCGGCACTATGACGAGGTGGGGCTCGTGCGGCCCTCGGCACGCAGCCAGGGCGGCTTCCGCCTCTACACCGAGGCCGACGTCGCCCGGTTGATGGTGATCCGCCGGATGAAGCCGCTCGGCTTCACCCTGGAGGAGATGGGCGAGCTGCTGTCCATCACCGACCGGCTCGACATCAGCGGCGCGACGGCCCTGGAGGCGGCCGAGCGTGAGCGGCTGCTGGCCCGGCTCGGCCACTTCGAGCAGGCCACCCGCGAGCGCTGTGAGGCCTTGCGAGCGCAGCTGAGCAAGGCCGAGGAGTTCGCCACCGACCTGCGGCGCCGCGCCGGCCAGCTGGGCGGCGGCACTGCCTGACCAGCGGCCGGACTCGCCTGTCGCCTTGGCACACGCATCAATGAAGCCGACAGAACACCCAGCGCCGGACGATCCATCAGATACCGATCACACTGCTGCGTCGTTCCACCATCAGCACGTCCCGCCACACACCGTGATGGCGGCCGAGCCGCTCCCGGGTGCCGACGACGCGGAAGCCGAGCGCCTGGTGCAACGCCAGACTGGCGGCGTTCTCACCGAAGATGCCGGACTGGATCGTCCAGACGCCGGCGTCCTCACACGCGGCGATGAACGCGCCCAGCAGGGCGCGGCCGATGCCGTGCGCCTGGCAACCCGGGTGAACGTAGACGCTGTGCTCGACGACTCCTGCATAGACGCACCGGGACGATACCGGCGAGGCGGCCACCCAGCCGACTACCTGCCCGGTGCCGGCGTCGGCGGCCACGTAGCGCAGATGCGGCAGCCTGCCGGCGGTGAAGCTCTCCCAACTCGGCGCGCTAGTCTCGAAACTGGCCTGCCGGGTGTCCAGACCCGCCTGGTAGATGGCCAGCACCTGCGCCGCATCGAACTCGCGCATCGGCCGGATCTCCAGACCTGCCCCAGCGGAGGGCTTGACCGCCTGGACGATCGCCGAACGCACCCCATCACCGTGATCGGCGGTCGGGACGATGCTCACACCCACGAAACCTGCCGCCGCCAGGAGTTGCCGGTACTCGGCCACCGGCAGCGCGCCTGCTACGCAGCCGATGCGCTGCTCGGCCTGCCGGCGGCGCTCCTCGTCGAACTCACCGTCGGTCACGACGTCAGTGATGCCCAGCCTGCCGCCCGGCCGCAGCACCCGGAACGCCTCGGCCAGCGCGGCCGCCTTGCCGTGGGACAGGTTGATCACACCGTTCGAAATGATCACGTCGACCCAGCGATCCGGCAGCGGCACCTCCTCGATCGTGCCGTGCAGGAGTTCGGTGTTGGCCACTTCGGCCTGTTCGACGTTGCGGCGAGCCGGCGCGACCATGTCAGGGCCGGCGTCCAGCCCGTACACGGTGCCGGACGGGCCGACCCGGCGCGCCGACAGCACGTCGATCCCGCCACCCGGGCCCAGATCCAGAACCGTCTCCCCTTCACGCAGCTCAGCGACGGTGACCGGATTGCCGCACACGACCTCGTCATGCGCCATGGAATGCTCCTTCATTCACAGATGGGCGGCGCCGGCACCGGCTTGCCCATGACCACGTCGGCCGCCGTCGGAAAGCAGCTCACGCACGCCTCGTTGATTCGGTAGAGGCTGGAGGTGCCCTGCTTGTCGACCAGGACGAACCGCACCTCGGCCAGGATTTTCAGATGGTGCGAGATGGTGGACTGGCCCACGCCGGAAGCCGCCACGATCTCGCCCACGCTCATCGGCGTGCGCCGCCGGGCCAGCAGCGACACGACCTGTATCCGGGTGGCATCAGCCAGGGCCTTGAACCAGCTCGCGTACTCTTCGGCCTCCGCTCGCGGCAGAGGTGTCCGCTCTCCATTCATCGTTAATCGACGATACTCGATGAAATCTCTCGCGAGAAGTGTCGACCTCAAGACCGACACCGCTCTTTCCTTCGCGGTGGCAAGCTCCTGTTGGAGGTCGGATCGAGCGACGCGAGCCTTCTGGGCGCGCAAGGCGGCCTCCGTGACGTCGCCGCTTCGAGCACTGCGCTGGACCGCGTCGCCCTCGGGATGCCGCCGCTGGATCGGGGCGTGCCGTGCAGCAGGTCCAGGCCGGCGATCCCGTTCGCGCCGCCGATGAGCAGGGCCGCGTATCGGACGGCGTCCCGCTCGCCGACCAGGTCGGCGACGACTCCTCCCAGCCGTCAAGGGCACGGCGGTGCGCGGCATCCGCATCCTCGACGAGCAGGCCGAACCTACAGGCCCCGGCTGGACCGTCATGCTCGTTGGGCTCGTGCGCGACGGTCAGCAGGAAGAACTCCTCGCTCGGCCAGGTAAGGACGCCGTCGAACCAGCCGAGTGCCGCCGCGCACGCCTCGGCGGCGTACCCGAATCCCCACGCCCGCGGCAGGAACAGGTAGCCGAGATCGGCCTTCCCCGCAGCAGGCTGATCAACGGCACCTCTCCATTTCGGCCTCCACACCCAAGCCGCCGCGCCTCACCGCCGTGTGACATCCGTGATCGTGGCGTATGTCACACGGCGGTGCTGTCACGGGGAAGGCGCCGCCGGCGCCTCATGTTTGGTCAGGACACCGCGCGAACCTTCCGCGCGGCACACATCTCCCGGAGTGATCGCCCGGCCTGGCGCGCGGTGACCGCCGCACGACTACCGCGGCAGGGGCGGGAACGGAAGGACATCATGAGCAAGGTCTGGTTCATCACTGGCTCGTCGCGCGGGCTCGGCCGTAACTTCGTCGAGGCCGCCCTGTCCCGCGGCGACCGGGTCGCCGCGACCGCCCGCATCAGGGCGAGCCTGGACGACCTGGTCACCGCCTACGGCGACGCGCTGCTGCCGCTGGAGCTGGACGTGACCGACAAGCCGGCCGTCTTCGACAGCGTGAAGCAGGCCAAGGAGCACTTCGGCCGCCTGGACGTCATCGTGAACAACGCCGGCTTCACCCAGGTCGGCGCGGTCGAGGAGCTGAGCGAGCAGGAGCTGCGCGACCAGATGGAGACCAACCTGTTCGGCGCGGTGTGGGTGATCCAGGCCGCCCTGCCCCACCTGCGCGAGCAGCGCTCCGGGCACATCATCCAGCTCTCCTCGGTGGCCGGGATCGTCGCCATGCCGCTCGTCGGCGCCTACCACGCCTCCAAGTGGGCACTGGAAGGCCTCAACGAGGCCCTCGCCGGCGAGGTCGCCGCGTTCGGCGTCAAGGTGACCATCATCGAGCCCGACGCCTTCGCCACCCGGGACGGCAACGACCCTCTCGACTACGGCCACATGGCGCAGATGGACCCGGCCTACGACGAGCTGCGCCAGCGTCTCGGGGCCACCGCGCAGCAGCCCACGGGCGACCCGGCCGCCGCTGCCCAGGCGCTGCTCACCCTCGCGGACACCGACGACCCGCCCCTGCGCGTGTTGTTCGGCCAGGACTTCTACCCAATGATCCAGCAGGCGTACGCGGACCGGCTCAGGACCTGGACCGACTGGCAGGACCTGTCGGCGCGGGCGCACGGCCCGCTCGGCGCCTGACGTCCACGGCCTTCCTGCGCCGCCCGCCGGGCAGGCCCAGCTCAGCGCCCCCGCCGGAGGGCCGACTCAACCGCATTACCTGTCACATCGATCAACCGGCAGGCATCGATCGGCGCGCCGCGGCGACCGCGCCATCCCGTACGCCCCAGCATCGGCCGCATGTCTCCGGATCCTGGAAATTGGCCCTGCGCACCGACAGAGGAGGGATATGTCCCGACTTGCCGGTCCGTGTTGGCATGTCGAAACCGACAATCACCTGACACGGAGGCTCGGATTTCGACAGCGAAACGCGGATCCTACACGCACGCTTTGTGCGAGTGATGTGAAAGAGAAGGCCGGACTTATCTTGGGTTCCTGTTCTCTTTCCGCAGTTCAGAGAGATATGACCTTGGCAGGCACGTATGGCACGTACGGCTGTCCAGGAAGTGTTTCGACCGAAACGCCCACAAGGTGCTTCCTGAGTCCCGCGCGGCACCGAGGTGGTCCATGGCCTCGCCGAGGCGCTGCGCGCGCGGCGGCACAAGAAGGGCTGGAAGTACCGCCAGGCGCGCAACGTGCTGGCACCAGTCGCTGGAACGGCGCAGCTAGTGCTGTGACCGGAAACGATCACCGGGTTGAGTGACAGGTTTCAGGCGGCCGGTGCGAGGGGTCTGCCTCCCCAGCGGATGCCTTTCTCGCTGCGGATGCGGGCGCGTTCGCGGCGTTGGGCG
>NZ_JBDPMJ010000056.1:0-18932 GCF_039880665.1 Nonomuraea sp. B5E05 | reverse complement strand
CGGGAACGTCGCGAGCGGGCTGGGGACGCAGAGACATGACGGAACTCCTCCATGTTCTCGCGGCCCGGTGTTCCCAGCCTCCCTCCCGAACTGGGGATCATCAACCGGAATCGGCCAACAGAGTCGTGAACGACCGAGCTTGCAGCTCCTCGCCGTACATGGGTCGCCCCGGATCGGTCGTCGGCGCCCGCTTTCCCGGCAGTGGAGGCGGGGTGTCAGTCGAGGGCGTAGACGCGGTGAACGAACTCGGCAAGCTTGCTGTCCGGGAGTTCTTTGGCGAGGTCGGCCTCGCTGATGATGCCGGCAAGGCGGTGGCCCTCAAGAACCGGCAGGCGCTTGATGTGGTGCTGCTCCATCTTGAACAACGCCTCCTCCAGGTCGGCGTCGGCGTCCACCCACACCAGTCCACGAGCCAGTTCCCCCGCGGTGATCTGGTCGATGTCCTTGCCATGGGCGCAGCACAGGACCACGATGTCCCGGTCAGTGATGATCCCCTTGAGCCGGTCGTCGTCCCCGCAGATGGGTAGTGCGCCAACACCGAGATCGCACATCATTTGTGAGGCGACGCGCAGACTCTCGTGTTCGCCGATGCACTGAACTCCCTCATGCATCACGTCCCGGGCTCTTCTTCCGGTTTCCTTTATGTCCATCGCTCGCCTCCCGAACGCGGCATGAAGCGCTCTCACCTGCTCGTACCCCCTTGCTCGCCGAAGTGTTGAGGTTGGTCTGCCGAAGTGGGTAAAGGTCCTCCCTCGGTCAGCCCAGCGGGAGTATCAACGCGACGGGACACCACGCTCCGCAGAGCGCCCCCCTGCCGAGGCCGCCCGCACCCGGCACGGCTAGGTCACTGCAGGTGAAAGGGGGGCCCGCCGCCAATTTCCTGGAGGTGTACACAGGTGCACTAATGCCCTAGATGGGAAGAAAGCTCATGAATACGGACTAAAAGGACGGTTTGCTCAGGGGTATCACCATGACCGTCCTCACCAAGGACTCGCCGACCGCTCGACCCCGATGACGGCCGAACGTGCCACGGCCGAGACCAGCGGGACCTGAACCGGAAGGAACAGCGATGAAAGCAGCAGTCGGAGACCGGCTCGTGGTCCAAGGCGCCCACCAAGGCGAGCCACGCCGCGTCGGCATCATCGTCGCCCTGCATCACAGCGACGGAACACCGCCCTACGTCGTCCGCTGGCTCGAGAACGAGCATGAGCACGAGACGCTCGTCTATCCAGGCCCGGACGCCCATATCGAGCACCTCGAAAGCGGATCGCAAAGACCATGACCGATTAGCACAAAAGACCGGACAAGCGGGTCGCCCTGGTGCAGGTGTCTCTCCTCCGTTCTGCCACCGGTCGGGCTTCACACATGCAACGCTCTGGCTCAGCTCGCCATCCGGATCGCCTCTGCCCCGGGGACGACGCTCTCGCCCAGCAGCCGGCCCTGTGATGGCGGCGCGAACCTTTGGCCGGTGCACTGGGAGAACCGCGCCGGCCCGCAGGGGCAACGCCTCGGCGGCGCCTTCCGCGCCAGGTACAGGGCGGGACGTCCCGGAGCAGCAGGGTCTTTCGAGCCACGGTGACGACGAGGGTGGATCACCCAACGCGGTCGAGAAGGAGCCTGTGATGACGTGGGATCCCATCCGTAAGACCGGGCGTCAGGCCGTCACGCCCAACCTGATCGACTATGAGGCTGAATATCGTGAGTTCTCCTGGCACGCGGCTCGGAGAGCGTTCTTCCACGGCCCGCCCGGCGGCCACGGGCTGAACATGGCATACGAGGCTGTTGACCGTCACCTCGATGGGCCCCGGTGTGACCACGTGGCGCTGTGTTGCATCGGTAGGGAAGGTCGGGTGACTGAACTGACCTACCGGGATCTGCATGGCGCGACGAACCGCTTCGCCAACGTGCTGCGGGGCTTGGAGATCGGAAAAGGGGACCGGGTGTTCACGCTGCTCGGCCGGGTGCCTGAGCTGTATGTCACGGTCATGGGGACGATGAAGAACCTCAGCGTGCTCTCTCCGCTGTTTCCCGCCTTCGGCCCCGAGCCGATCTGTGAGCGGCTACGCCTCGGGGAGGGACGGGTGCTCGTGACCACCCCGGAGCTGTACACGCGCAAGATCGCCGTCATTCGCGAGTCGCTGCCTGGCCTGAAGCAGGTGCTGGTCACGGGTGACGGCCCCGCCCCTGAGGGCACCCTGCTCCTGAGCGAGCTCATGACAGAGGCGAGCGGCGAGTTCGAGATCCCGCCCACAGACCCCGAGGACATGGCGCTGCTCCACTTCACCAGCGGCACCACCGGAACGCCGAAGGGCGCGATTCACGTGCACGACGCCCTGGTCGCGCACCGTATGACCGCGATGTACGCCCTTGACCTGCGTCCGTCGGACGTCTTCTGGTGCACTGCCGACCCCGGCTGGGTCACCGGCATGTCGTACGGCGTCATCGCGCCCCTCACCTTCGGACTCACCCTCGTGGTCGACGCAGGCGAGTTCGGCGCGCGGCGCTGGTATCGCACGTTGCAGGACCAGCACGTGACCGTGTGGTACACCTCGCCGACCGCGTTGCGCATGCTCATGCGCCAGGGCGACGCTCTGCCCCGCGAATACGACCTGTCCAGGCTGCGGTTCATCGCCAGCGTGGGGGAACCGCTCAACCCCGAGGTGACGGTCTGGGGCGCGCGGGCGCTCGGCCAGCCAGTCCACGACAACTGGTGGCAGACCGAGACCGGTGCCATCATGATCAGCAACTATGCGGCGATGGACATCAAACCAGGCTCCATGGGCCGACCCGTACCCGGAATCGAAGCGGCGTTGCTCGAACGCGGCGAGGACGGCCGTGCGCGCGTCGTCAGCGGGCACGTACGGGTGATCGCGGACGCTGAGGCCGAAGGGGAACTCGCCCTGCGGCCTGGCTGGCCCTCGATGTTCCGCGGCTATCTGGGGCATCCGGAGCGATACGCCGAAGCGTTCGCCGGAGGCTGGTACCTGTCAGGCGACATCGCCCGCAAGGATGAGGATGGATATTTCTGGTTCGTCGCACGGGCAGACGATGTGATCAAGTCTGCCGGCCACCTCATTGGGCCGTTCGAGGTCGAGTCGGTGCTGATGGAACATCCCGCGGTCGCCGAGGCGGGTGTGATAGGCAAGCCCGATCCGGTGGCGGGCGAGCTGGTGAAGGCCTTCGTGTCCCTCAACGCCGGCTACGAGCCGGCCGATGCGCTCCGGCTGGAGCTGATCGCTTTCGCCCGTCGCCGCTTGGGCGCGGTCGCCCCCAAGGAGATCGCTTTCGACCAGGATCTGCCGCACACCCGTAGTGGAAAGGTCATGCGCCGCCTGCTCAAAGCTCGCGAGCTGGGCATGCCCGAGGGCGATACCTCGACCTTGGAACGCCCTGCCCCGTGAGCGCGTGCTCATTTCGTCCCGGCGTGCGCGGCCAGGAACCGGGCCCCGCTGACCACGCTGGAGAAGGCGGGGTAGTCGTCTTCCTCGATGCGGTAGCCGCTGATGTCGCTCAACGTCTCCACGAAACCGAGGAAGTCGAGCGAGTCCAGTTCGAGGATGTCACGGAAGTCGGCATCCGGCGGCAGAGCCGCCAGATCGGCATCCGGCGCGACCTGGACCAGCGCGAGCTCGACAAGCTCTCGTGCCTGCTGCGGCGTCATAGTTCCTCCGGACGGTTGAGCAGCCGTTCGACGGCGGTGAGGAACCGGGCACCGGTGAAGCCGTCGGTGGCGCGATGGTCGGCGGCGAGCGTGACGGTGACCACGGGCCGGACACCGAGCAGGCCATCGACGGCCCAGGGACGTTCGAGGATCTTGCCGAAGCCGACGAGCGCCACTTGCGGTGGGTAGATCACGCCGTTGACCGACTCCACCCCCAGGTCTCCCAGATCGGTGACGGTCACGGTCGCCTCGGTCATCTCCGCTCCCCGCAGCCGCCCGGCGCGCGACCTGGCGACCAGATCCCGCAGAGCGGCCATGACGTCGCCGAGGTCGCGTTCGGCGACGTCATGCAGGGCGGGCGCGATCAGGCCGCCGCCCTTGAGCGAGATCGCCACCCCCACGTGTACTCCGTCGCCCGGCACGAAGGCGTCGTCGATCCAGAAGCCGTTGAGCTCCGGGACCTGCCTGGCGGCTCGGGCGGCTGCTTTGAGGAGCAGCGCGACGGGGAGCATCCGCTGAGACACCGGCAGATCCCTGTTGCGCTCGCGCAGCCACGTGAGCGCGGCGTTCAGGTCGACGGTCGTGCTCAGGTAGTAGTGCGGGATCTCCCGTTTCGACTTGGCCATCGCCCGCGCGATCGCCTGGCGCATCGCATCTCGGCGGAGTTCCACGTCGGGCTCTCCTGCGGCGGGCTCGCGCGTGGGTGCCGCCGGCTGAGCCGTGGTTAGCCCTACGGCCTCCTGCGGCGCGGCTGCACGGACGTCAGCGGCACGGATCGCCCCCGCGAGTCCTGTGCCGTGGACTTCGGTGAGGTTCAAGCCGAGTTCCCGGGCCAGCCTTCGGGCCAGCGGTGATGCCCTCACCCGGCGTTCGGCGTGCTCGACGTCCGCGCGGGTCACCCGCCCGCCCGGGCCGGTGCCGTGCACGGCCGCCAGGTCCAGCCCGCGCTGCTCGGCGAGGTGCCGCACGATGGGTGAGGTGACGGGCGGCGGGGGCGCGGGGCCGGGCTCCGGCGCCGGTTCTGGTCGCGGCTGCGCTCTCCCGGCCGGTGCGGGTGGGCCTTCCGGAGCCGGTGCCCGCGGCTCTGCCCGGGCGGGCGGCGGTCTTCGAGCCGGCGAGCGCGTCCCGGCCGCGGCCTCGGCGCCGGTGATCCGGGCGAGAGGCGTGCCGACCGGGACACGCTCGCCGGCGCCCACCAGCAGGCTGTCCACCACCCCGGTGTGGAACGACTCGACCTCGATCAGGGCCTTGTCGGTGTCGATGACCGCGATGATGTCGCCCTTGCGGACCTGGTCTCCGGGCTGGACCAGCCACTCGGTGACGGTACCGGACTCCATGTCGGCGCCGAGCGAGGGCATCCGGAACTCCGATGGTTCGCCCGTCACGAGGCGAGCACCCCTCGCGCCGCCGTGACGATCGCGGGCACCTGGGGAATGGCGGCTTCTTCCAGGTGACGGGCATAGGGGATGGGAACCTCGGCGGTGCACACCCGCGCGATCGGCGCGTCCAGCTCGTAGAAGGCCTGCTCGACGATGCGCGTTCCGATCTCGGCCGACAGGCTGCCCGAGCGCCAGCCTTCGTCCACGATGACGACCCGGTGCGTCCGGCTGACCGACTCCATGAGTGTGGCGTCGTCGAGAGGGCGCAGGACACGCAGGTCGATCACGTCCGCCTCGATGTCCTCGGCGGCCAGTTCGTCGGCGGCCGACAGCACCTTCGCCACAGTGCCGCCATAACCGATCAACGTGACGTGCTCGCCAGAGCGCCGTTGCGCGGCACGAACGATGTCAACAGGGCCGGGACGCAGCACCCCCGACACGTTGTACAGCGAGCCGTGCTCGAAGATCAGGACGGGGTCGGGGTCCTGCAGAGCCGGCCAGAGCATGCCGCGGGCGTCCTCCAGCGTCGCGGGCGCCAGGATCTTCAGCCCGGGGATGTGCGCGTACCAGCCTTCCAGGCTGTGCGAATGCTGGGCGGCGAGTTGCCTGCCGGCCCCGGTGGTCATCCGGATCACCAGCGGGACATTGAGCTGGCCTCCGGACATGTGCAGGAGCGTCGCGGCGTTGTTGAGAATCTGGTCAAGGGCCAGCAGGCTGAAGTTGACCGTCATGATCTCCACGATCGGGCGCATGCCGCCCATCGCCGCCCCGATCCCGGCGCCCACGAACGCCGCCTCCGACAGCGGGGTGTCGCGGATGCGTTCCGGGCCGAACTCCTCCAGCAGGCCCAGGCTGACCGCGAAGCAGCCGCCGTAGGCTCCGACGTCCTCGCCCATGAGAAAGACGCGCTCGTCGTGGCGCATAGCCTCGCGGATCGCCTCCCTCATGGCCTCGCGATACGTGGTCGTGGCCTCAGTCACGACGCCGCCTTCCCCGGCCTGGCGGGCATCATGCCGCTCGCCGGCGGCCTCGGGCTGTAGACGAACGTGGTGAGATCCTCCACCGGTTCGAGCGGTGCCTGCTCGGCGAAGGCGACCGCTTGATCGATCTCTTCGGCCACGTCCTTCTCCAGCACGGCGAGATCGTCGTCGGTGAACTCCCGCGCTGCCTTCATCCGGGTGATGAGGGCGTCGATCGGGTCGCGTTGCTTCCACTGCTCGACTTCGGCCTTGTCGCGATAGTGCTCGGGGTCGTACATCGAGTGCGCGCGGAACCGATAGGTGCGCAGTTCCAGGAAGTGCGGCCCGGCCCCGGCCCGGATCGACTCGGCGGCCCTGCTCGCCGCATCGGCGACAGCCAGTACGTCCATGCCGTCCACCGGCCAGGCCGCGACGTCATAGCCTGCCGCGCGGAGCGCCAGATCGGTCTCGGCATGAGATTTCGCCAGCGCGGTGCCCATCGCGTACAGGTTGTTCTCGCAGGCGAACAGCACCGGCAGCCGCCAGAGGGCTGCGAGGTTGACGCACTCGTGGAACTCGCCTTCGGCAACGGCGCCGTCGCCGAAGAAGCACGCGGTCACCCGGTTGCGCCCGAAGAACTTGTCGGCGAGGGCGAGCCCGACCGCGAGGGGAAGGCCGCCGCCGACGATCGCATTGCCGCCGTAGAAACCTCGGGCAGCATCGAAGATGTGCATGGAGCCACCCCGGCCTCGGCTGCAGCCGGTGGCCTTGCCGTACATCTCGGCCATGATCGCCGTGGCCGGCACCCCGCGGACGAGCGCGTGGCCGTGCTCCCGATAGGTCGACACGACCGCGTCACCCGGGGCGAGTGCCTGGCACACCCCGGCCGCCACAGCCTCCTCCCCGATGTACAGGTGCATGAACCCGCGGATCTTCTCGCTGCTGTACAGCTCGACGCAGCGCTCTTCGAACCGGCGGATGCGCAGCATCTGGTGCAGCAACTCGCGATGCGGGGTGGTCCGCGCTCTGTCTCTGCGTGTCATGAGCCTTCCTCACCTACATGCCTGCGTGGAGACCTCACCGCGGGGCGTGCACTGCGCCCTCCATCGGGAACGGCGGGGACGGCTCGGTGGTGAGGACCACATCCCCACGTCGGGTCTATGGGCTCTGACCTGCGACTACGTGCTGGTCTCCTCCCGCTGAACCCTTCCCCGTGGCGCCGGGGTGAATCGGCGTTGGCACGGCTCACCGCCGGCAGCGGACCATGGAGGACGACGCCCGTGAAGCGCTATCGTCCGCCCCGCCTGAGCGTGTCGTTCTCCTTCCACTCCAGCTTGTCGATCACATCGACCACGCCGTTGACCCGCTGGATCATCCGCGCGGCGATCTCCGCGTCGCTACGGCGGTCCACGGACCCGCTGAGCGTCACGACGCCCCTTTCGACCCTGATGTGGATGTCGTCGGTGTCCACCCACAGGCTGCCGTCGAGGACGTCTTCGCGCACCTCTCGGGCGATGTCCCCGTCCTGCCGGACAAAAACCTTGAGCAGGTCGTAGCGGCTCACGATGCCCAGCAGCGTGTCGTCCTCATCGACGACCGGCAGCCTCTTGACTCCCCGCTCCTCCATGAGACGTGCCGCCTCGACAGTCGTGGCGGCGGCTGCGATCGTGACCGCCGGCGCCGTCATGAGCCCGGCCGCCGTGTCGCCGAGTGCCTTCTCGCCGGCCTTTCGCCCCTCACGGCTCATGCGGTCACGCAGCCGGGCGCGCAGCGGTGGCCGATACCCCTCGCGGTAGAACTGCTCCCGGAACTCTTCTTTGCGAAGGAGATCCGCCTCGGACACGACACCGATGACATGATTCTCGGCGTCCACCACGGGCACCGCGCTCACCGCGTGGGCGATGAGGATCCCGGCGACGTCCTTGAACGGCGTGCTCCCATTGACCGACGCGACCTCCCTGGTCATGACGTCGCTTACCTTGACGCGCATGTGTCCCATCTCCTCACATCCGCGATCGCTCGCAACTCCATCCCACACATGGACAGGACCAGGTCGGTAGGGCCCGAAGTCCTCACTTGCGCCGTCGTTCGTCAGTGCGACGTCCGGCTACCTGCGCAAGTCGCCGGACGAGCTCAAGCCCGGCTCACGTCGGCGATCACGGACGATACCCGCGACATGTGCCCCCCGACAGGTAGGTGAAGCTGTCCGTCCCGGCATCCCGATTACGGAAGTCCTCCACTCCGAGGGACTTAATCCCCTATTAGGACGAAGCGTCCACTTCAAGACTGAAGAAAGAGGGAGCAGGAGGCGATCAACATGGTCACTCTCAGTATCATCAAGGCCGACACCGGAGGGTTCGTCGGTCACACTGCCGTACATCCGGACATGATGGCCGAGGCCCGCCGCGAGGTGACCCGAGCCATCAAATCGGGACTGCTCATCGATGGGCACGTGGACAGCTGCGGTGATGACATCTCGCTCATCATGACCCACACCTATGGGCCGGACGCGGACCTGATCCATTCCTTCGCCTGGGACACCTTCCAGGCCACCACCCATATCGCGAAGAGCCTCGGCCTGTACGGCGCGGGTCAGGACCTGCTGTCGGACGCCTTTTCCGGCAACCTGCGTGGCATGGGTCCCGGCTACGCAGAACTCGAGTTCGAGGAGCGGCCATCGGAGCCGGTGATCTGTTTTCTGGCCGACAAGACCGAACCGGGCGCGTGGAACCTGCCGCTGTACAAGATGTTCGCCGACCCGTTCAACACCGCGGGCCTGGTCATCGACCAGAAGATGCACGCCGGCTTCACCTTCGAGGTCTATGACCTGTTCGAGGAGAAGCGGATCGACTTCGACTGCCCGGACGACCTGTACAACATGCTGATGTACATCGGTGCCCCGGCTCGCTACGTCATTCACAGCGTCCGTTCCAAGACGCTGGCAGAGACCGCGGCCGCCACCAGCACCCAGCGCCTGTCACTCATCGCCGGCAAGTACGTCGGCAAGGACGACCCGGTGATGATCGTCCGCGCCCAGTCCGGGCTACCCGCGGTCGGCGAGGTGCTGGAGCCCTTCACCTTCGCCTACGGGGTCGCCGGCTGCATGCGCGGCTCGCACCACGCGCCGCTCATGCCCGTGTCCACCGGTCACGCCCACCCGTCCCGGTTCGACGGGCCACCGCGCGTGGCGGCTCTGGGCTTCCAGATCCATGACGGCAAGCTCATCGGCCCTCGTGACCTGTTCGCCGACCCCGCCTTCGACCGGGCACGCCAGCAGGCCAACGAGGCCATGGACTACTTCCGCCGCCACGGCCCGTTCGAACCGCACCGGCTCCCGCTGGAGGACCTGGAATACACCACCATGGCCGTCCTCACAAAGAAACTCGCGGGCCGCTGGACTCCGATCACCACCGAGCTCGCCACGACGGGGGCGAGCCGGAGCTGAGAGGAACGCTGACCGGGAGCATCCGGTCGGGTTCCCACCACCAGGTCATTTCCACTTTTTGGGATTTCTGGCCCTGCCAGCCCATCTGCCGCGGGAATGGAGCAAAGGAGGTGATAGGCGATGTCTGATGTGATCGTCGTGGGCGTCGATGGCTCGGAGGCCGGATTCCATGCCGTGGCATGGGCGGCCGACGACGCCCTGCGGATGCATGTGCCTCTGCGTATCGTCTGCGTGGTGGAAACCTGGCCCTACCAGGTCCCGCAGGTCGGCGGACCCGAGTGGCGAGAGTCACTGATGACGAACGCGCGAAAGACCCTGGACGAAGCCGAGGAGATCGTGCGTGAACGCCAGCCAACCGTCGAGGTGAGCACCAAGCTACTGACCGGAACGCCGGCGGCCGCCCTTCGCGAGCAGGCCGGCGATGCGACCGAACTGGTGGTCGGCAGCAGAGGGCTGGGCGGCTTCGCCGGGGCCGTGCTCGGCTCTGTCAGCATGAACGTCGCGGGTCAGGTGCCGGGCCCGGTGGTCGTGGTCAAGGCGGAAACCACGACGGTGCATGGTGAGATCGTCGCCGGCCACGATGGCTCCCCTGCGTGCGAGCCCGCCCTGGCCTACGCCTTCCGGCAAGCCGTGCTGCGCGGCAGTACATTGCGGGCGGTGTACGCCTGGTCGTTGCCGTTCGGCCTGACCACTGGCTTCTCCTGTGACTTCGAAGCGTTGCGAGAGGTCCATCAGCAGGTCGCCGAGGAACAACTCGCACCGTGGCGGGAGCGATGTCCGCAGGTCCAGGTGATCGCGGACGTACGGTGCGCCCACCCTGTCGAGACGCTCGCCGCCGCAGGCGACCAGGCTGATCTGCTGGTCGTGGGCTCGCATGGCAGGAGCGCGATCGGTTCCATCGTCCTCGGCTCGGTCAGCCGGGGCGTTCTGCACCACGCACGCTGCAATGTCGCGGTGGTCCGCGCCCACGAGACCGCCACTCCCGCATGACTCAGGCGCGGGTCGGTCACGTCACGGGAGGCGGGTGATCATGACCGGGCAGGGGGCGTGCTGAGCGCAGTAGTCGCTGGTGGATCCCAGCAGCATGCCCGCCAACCGGTTGTGGCCGCGTGAACCGAGGACGAGCAGGTCGGCCTCGGCCCCCAGCCGTGTGAGCACCTCGGCGGGGTGCCCATGGACCACGACAGGCCGGGCCTCGACCTCGGCCTCGGCCAGGTCACCGGCCAGCAGACGCTCCCCCCAGGCCACAAGGTCGCCGACGTCGGGAGCGAGCACTTCGACGCCTAGAGGGTCCCAATACACGGCGTGGACGGCGTGCAGCTCGGCACCGCGCAGCGTGGCCTCTTCGGCCGCCAGGCGCAGGGCGTGGCGGGAGTGTGGCGACCCGTCCAGCGCGACGATCAGCCGGTCGTGCGGGCGCGAAGGGTGTGGCAGGTCCGGGACGATGGCCACCGTGCAGGGTGCCTGGTACAGGCACGCCCTGCTGACCGATCCCAGCAGCAGAGCGGCAAGCTGGGTGCGGCCCCGCGATCCGACGACCAGCAAATCGGCGTCGGTGCAGGCGGCGGTGAGCTCGGCCGCGGGACCGCCACGGCCGAAGCGCAACTCGGCGGGGAAGCCCAGGGTGATGTCCTTGACGGCCTGCCGCATGGCATCGGGCACCGTGTCGGCGCCGGCGGTTGCCGCCGTCTGCTCCGGCAGGACCGTCCACGGCAGGAGTTCGGCCTGGTGCAGGCGAGCCTCAGCCACCGCCCAGCCGAGCGCCGTGGCAGCTCCATGCGAGCCGTCGAATCCCACGATGATGCGTTTCATAGCCGGACCCCCATCCGGTGGGTCGTCACATGATCTGAGGACGCACCCGCTTGTCGATGGCGACGACGACCGGCGGCGCCACGACATGGACGATTTACAAGCCGCATGCGCGTCGAGCCGCGTCGTCGGCCGCCCACAACACTGCGGCCGGCGCTGCCCGGGATCCGTCCACGGCCGCGATGATCGGTTCGGACGTCGCGATCAGCCTTTCCTGATCGGTTCCGCAGGCCGCAACAGGGCGCGTACGTCCTGCGGAAGCCGGTTGAGGACGTGCATGACCGCCGGCTCTGAGATCTCACTGCAGAGGAACTCCGTGACCTGGTGGGCGAGTGCGGGGACGTCGTTGAGGGCGATACGGCCCGAGCGGGCGAAGTGTTCGATGAATTCCTGCCGGCTCCGGCGGATCGGTACGCTGCTGGGATCCCAGCCGTTGTAGTACACGCCGCGGAGCAGGTCGGGTAGCTGCGCGGCGAAGTGGGCCGCGCTGTCCACGGTCAGGCCGTCCCTGACCGTGTGCAGCCAAGTCTTCAGCACCCGCTGGGCGAAGTCCCGGTCCTCGGTGCCGATCACGTCAGCGAGGTCGGCCAGCCACCGATGGGTGGTCTGGACGGTGTGATCGATGCTCTGCACGCGTGTGTGTGGCATCATCCCTCCAGATGTCGTCTTCTCTTCTCGGCTTGAGCGCGCGGGCCGGCACAGGATCGTCAGGTCCGGGCCAGCAGATCGTCCAGCGACTCGTCACGGTGCAGGCGCCCGATGGCATCGGCCAGCAGCGGAGCCACCGAGCACACGCTGTGCGGCATTTCCGGGGCGGTCAACTGCTCGACGGTGTCGGTGACCAGGACCTGTTGGATCGTGGTGCGACCGAGGCGCTCCATGGCCGGCTCCACGAACAACCCGTGCGTTGCCACCACGACGATCTCCGGCGCGGCGCCATGGTCGAGCACGGCCTCCGCCGCGGCCGCGATCGTGCCGCCGGTACTGATCATGTCGTCAACGACAATTACCGGACGATCACGGACGTCTCCCACCAGTTCCTCGGCGATCACGCTCGTCCCGCTCAGCCGGGTCTTGCGGATCACCGCCACAGGCCGTGACAACAACCGGCCGTAGTGCTCGGCCAGTTTGACCGCGCCGAGATCAGGCGCCACCACCACGGTGCCCTCCCACGCCTGCTCGCCGAGCGGCCCCGTACCAAGTTGGCGGGCAAGGAATGGCACAGCCGTTAGCATCTCGACCTGAACCGCGCAGATGGCCTCCAGCGCAGACGTGTGCGGATCCACGACGATCAGGCGCCACGTGCCGGCAGAAGCGAGCGCGTTGGCGACGACGCGGACCCCGATGGCCTGCCCGGCCCGGCCACGACGGTCCTGGCGGGCATACCCGAAGTACGGTATGACCGCGGTGATCCGCTCGGCACCTGCGCGGCGGCAGGCGTCGACCAGCAACAGCAGCTCCATCACGTGCTCGTTGACCGGCGGACTCGTGGGCTGGATCAGGTAGACGTCAGCGCCCCGCAGTCCATCCACGACAGGGCGGAGCTCGCCGTCGGGAAACCGCTCCACCACCGTCGTGGCCGGCTCGATGCCCAGCACGCCGGCGGCAGAACCGGCCAGGGCAGGATTGGCCGTTCCCGCCACGATCTGGAGAGTCATCGTTGTTCCACCTCCGCCTGTAGCGGGACATCAGGCCGGGTACGAGAGCATCGCCACTGGTTACCTACCGACCGGTGAATCCGATGTTCGCCATCGTGTCCAGCACCCGCTGGACGTCCGCGCCCGCCTCGATGGTGAGGGTCTCGCATGCGCACGCCGAAACGAGCGCCCGCGTCCCGGCGGTCGTCGAACATACCGCCTACCTCCCCCTGCGGATGTTGCGGACACCGCGTTTTGCGGGTGCTCTCCTGGACCTCGGCCCGAAAGATGCGTCCCCGCCCGGGGAGAAGGCGCTCGTTTGTCACCTTTTGCCGGATATTGGTGAGATTGAATCATTGGCGGCCCAGTCGTCCATCTACCAAACGGTGCGTTCCCGGCCTCCTCGCGGCCGACTGTCAGCCGTCATCTCGAGGCTGTCGACCGTCATCGCATGCACCTCTGCCGGAACTCGCCGCAGGTTGTTGATCCCGACACCCCGGGGGTCAGTCGACCGTGATGACGAGCTTTCCCGGCGCGTTGCCCGCCGCCAGGTCGCCCACCGCGGTGGAGGCCTCCGCCAGGGAGTACGTGCGTCCGACGGCCGGTCGTACGGACCCGGCCTCGATGAGGTCGCGCAGCGCGTCAAGGTCGGCCGTGCGGGTCAGCGCGATCAGCGCGTCCAGGCGCCGGAGCGTGAACGGAGTGATCAGCCGGGCGGCCACCAGCCGGCCGAGCCCGCCGAACCACCGACCGCCGCCCTCCCCGCCGATGATGACGAGCCGACCGCGCTCGGAGAGCAGCCCGCGCAGCAGGGCCAGCGGCCGGAGGCCCGCGATGTCGATGATCACGTCGTACGTCCCGGTGAGCGGCTCGCGCGTGTAGTCGATGACGGCCTGGGCGCCCAGCGACCGGACGAGGTCGGCCTTGGCCGTGCTGCACACGCCGGTGACGTGGGCGCCGCGTGCGACCGCGAGCTGCGTCGCGAAGCTGCCCACTCCGCCGCCGGCGCCGATGACCAGCACTTTCGCTCCGGCGGTGACCTGGCCGACGGCCCGCAACGCGGTCACCCCTGACGCGGGTACGGCCGCCGCTTCGGTGAAGCTCAGGTTGGCGGGCTTGCGGGCGAGCTTGCCCGGGCGGGCGAGCGCGAACTGCGCGTACGTGCCGGTCGCCGCGCCGTACACCTCGTCGCCGGGGCGTAACGCGGCCACGTTGGCGCCGACGGACTCCACGACGCCGGCCACGTCCATGCCCGGCACACGGTTGCGGGGCCGGCGCAGGCCGAAGCCGAGGCGGCCGATGAGCGGCAGCCCGGTCATCACGTGCCACACGCCGTAGTCGACGCCGGCCGCGTGCACCCGGATCAGCACATCGTCGGCGCCGGGCGTCGGGGTCGGGACCTCGCCGAGGCTCAGCGTGTGCGGTGGGCCGTACTCGTCCTGGACGATCGCCCTCATGAGGGGCCTCCTTCGGTGTCGGGGTACTGGAACACGTCGTCGAGCCCGACCCGGAACACCCGGGCGATGCGGAACGCCATCTCCAGCGAGGGGGAGTAGCGGCCCTGTTCGATCGCGATGATGGTCTGGCGGGTGACGCCGACCCGGTCGGCCAGCTCGGCCTGGGTCATCTCGCCGTGCGCGAACCGCAGGGCCCGGATCGTGTTGGTGACCTGCGTCGGCTTCACCACGTCTGGAAGCCGCCCTTGCGGTACGCCATGATCTTGGCAACCGAGCTGAGCCCCGCGGACAGCACGAACGCCAGGTAGACGGCGTTGGCGATCCAGAAGTGGCGCAGTTCGGCGACGGCCATGAGCAGTGCGGCGAGCGCGCCGATGACGACGATCGACTGCCCGATGCGCTCACTGACATGGTTGATCTCACGGTCGCGCTCGTCAGTTCGGTCGGCGCCCTGGCCGCCCACGATGGCCAGCGCGATGTTGGCCACGATCGCGGCGACGATGGCGCCGCCGATGGTCCCCAGCAGAACTCCCGCGTAGGCGACGTCGGCAAGCGGGCCACCGCCGGCCCGGCCCAGGACGGTCGTCAGGTAGATCGTGTACGCGCCGACGGTGACCATGATCATCACCCAGGCGCGTTTCTCCTCGAAGGCCATGCCCGCTCCTCATGTAAAACAAAGCTGACATCACTCAAGGTAAAGCGCACCGGACACCATGTCAAAGTTTTTTTACATGGTCGGCGACGCCATGGTGCCCGGTACGGCTGTGCGTCGTCGGCGCCGAGGGCGGCGGCCAGGTCGAGGCACCGGTGACGGCCAGGTCCGCCGCAGCTCGACGGTGCGGTAGAGGTCATAAGGAGAAGCTGTGGAGCGGGCATCCGCAGCAGCCGCGGGGACTGGCTGATCCGCAACGACGTCGACAGCCTCCAGCGCCGCTTCGGCCCGTGGGTGACCGTGCACCGAGCCGCTCTGGTCGACCTGCTGCGAGCAGCCGTTCCGCCCGAGGCTCTACGGCCCGGCATCGACGTACAGCACATACAGCCCGACGGCACGGTCCACCACAGCGGCGGCACCTCCACCGCCGATCTCGTAGCGGGCGCCGACGGCGTGCACAGCGTGACCCGGCGTTCCCTCTGGCCCGGCCTGCCCGGGCCACGCTACGTCGGCTACACCCCCTGGCGTCTCATCGCCCCACCTCAGCCAGTCGAGGGGAGCGCGGAAACGTGGGGCAGGGGCGAACGATTCGGGCACGTGCCGATGCCCGACGGCCGCGTCTACTGCTACGTGATGGCCAACGCCCCGGCCGGCTCCCACATCGGCCTGCGGAAACGTCGCCGTTCTCGGCGACGCGGCCCACGCCATGACCCCCAACCTGGGGCAGGGCGCCTGCCAGGCGCTCGAGGACGCGGTCACGCTCGCGCAGGCGGTGGACGCCCTAGGCGTACGTGCGGGGCTGGAGGCCTACGACCACGCCCGCAGGCCGCGCACCCAGCTGATCGTCCGCCGATCCCGCCAGGTCGGCGCCGCCGCGCACTGGACCTCCACGCCGCTGACCGCGCTGCGAGACGCGGTCCTTCCTCTCCTCCCGAACGTGCTCTTCGATCGCTCACTCACCCCCGCCTACACCTGGACGATCTGATGCCCCTCCCACGAATCCTGATCATTGCCGTCGCAGCGATCACGACGGTCAGCGCCGTGCTCGCCGACCTCGTCATCCCCGACCTGGCGGCACAACACGCCTTCAACCCGGCCTGGCCGCCCCACGCCAGATTCCACGACGCCCAATACAAGTGTCTGGACAGAGGTTCACGCCTGGGTCAGGGCGCGGTGCGGAACCGTTCAGCGTGTTCCCGCGCCCACTGGGCGAAGGTTAGCGCTGGCGTGCCGGTGACGTCCTCGACGGTGGGCAGGACCACACCGCCGGCCTCGGGCGGGTTCGTGGCCAGTTGGATTCCGAACTCCACGTAGTCCTCGTCGTATCCGTAGCCGCGCAGCCGGGCGCGCTCCGCGTCCTCGCTCAGGTGCACGAAGGCGATGTCCTGCCCGGTGGCCTCGGCGATGATCCGGGTGCGTTCCGCCGGGGTAAGGGCTTCGGGCCCGGTGATCGGGTAGCTCCGACCCTCGTGGCCCCCGTGGGTGAGCGCGGTGGCCGCCACGGCGGCGATGTCGGCCTCATGCACCATCGCGCTGGGGAACGTGGCGAGCATGGACACGGTGCCCTGGGAGCGGATCTCATCGGCCCATTCGAGGGCGTTGCACATGAACTCCGTCGGCTGCAGCAGAGTCCAGCGGATCGCACTGGACTCCAGGGCGCTCTCGATACTGGTGGGCGACCAGCCGCTGAGGACCGTGGCCCGGGTGATGCCGTGGCGTGCGGCGAGGTCGATGATCTCGGAGCCGTTGGTCAGGTCGTCGTCGCCGCCGAAGGTGATCAGGTGGATCGCGTCGACCCCCTCGAAGGCTGCTCCGAGCGTGGCGGCATCGGTGAGCTCGCCCGCCACCACCTCGACACCGGTCGGGAGGTCGGCTTTGGCGGGGGTGCGGGAGAGTGCGCGGACGTGGTGTCCGGCTTCGTGGAGTTGCGCGACGAGGTGCCGCCCGACCTGGCCGGTCGCTCCGGTGACGAGAATGCGCATGTTCGTGAGTCCTTTCGTGCGGTGTTGTCAGTCGGTGCTGGCGCGCAGGGCGCGAAGCCCGAGGACGGCGCGGACCTCATCGCCGTCGGGAGCCCGGAAACTCCGGGACAGATTGGCAGTGCTGATCATGTGTCGGCGTACGCTCCATTCCCGCTTCGGTGGCGGTTCCCATCATCACCGGGCTTGTGGCCGATATATGTCCACAAGTCGCCCTAGAGTGGGCTCATGTCGACCGGCACCCGCGCCCTCGAACTCCTCGGACTGCTGCAGAACCGGCGCCATTGGCCCAGCCACGAGCTCGCGCGCCGCCTCAGCGTCAGCCAGCGCACGCTCCGCCGCGACATCGACAGGCTCCAGGAGCTCGGGTATCCGATCACCGCCACGCGGGGCACCGGCGGCGGCTACCAACTCAGCCCCGGCGCCTCGCTCCCGCCCCTGGTACTCAGCGAGGACGAGGCCGCCGCCATCGTCATGGGGCTCCAAGAGATCACCTCCGGCCCCTCCCTGATGTCAGCCGACGCCGCGCTGAGCGCCATGGCCAAGATCGTCCAGGTGCTTCCCGTGCGGATCCGACGCCGCATCGACAGCCTCCGCGCCGTCGCCGTCCCGGCGCGAAACCCCGCGGCACGCGTGGGCATCACCGATGTCGCCTCGTTGACGACCCTCGCCCTGGCCTGCCGCGACACCGAGACGGTGGAGTTCGCTTACCGCAGCCGCACCGGTCAGACCGCGGCCAGGACAGTCCACCCGCACCACATCGTCCGCGTCGAGAACCGCCTGTACCTCATCGCCTGGGACCTCGACCGGGCCGACTGGCGCACCTTCCGCGTCGACCGCATCGGTGATGCGAGCCGCACCGGCACGACGTTCGCCCCCCGCCCCCTCCCCGCCGACGATCCCGTCGAGTACGTACGCGCCCGGATCGGGGCGATGCCCGCCAGGTATCCCGTCCGCGCCACGGTCGGGGCCCCGGCCGAACGGGTGCGGGAGGAGATCGCGCACTACGGGACGGTGGAACCCATCGACGACACCTCGTGCCGGGTGGAGATCGCCGCCGACTCCCTGGACTGGGCCACCTTCTGCATCGGAGCGCTCGACGCCCCCGTTGTGGTCCACGGCCCACCGGAAGCCATCGCCTACATGCGCGCCTGGGGACGACGCCTCACCGCCGGCACCCAAGAGCCTCCGTGACCCGCGCAACGGCCTTCAGGGGCGCAGAACCGGGCGGTGGCGACGAAACCAGGCGCACATTCCCTGATCAGACCATGAACCTTGCGCGCCTTGTCCGCTCGGCTGTGCGCCCTGGCCGCTCCTTTGCTGTATGCAGTGGTGAACCTGATCGCGCTTCATCTTGCCGCTCACCCAGCGGGGTTTCATCCCGGCTATGAGGTTCCCTGGAACCCCGGACTGCTTGACGAACTGGACTGGAATATTGCCAATGCGTCATCGTGACCGTCCCCGGGCTGATCATCGGGCTGTCCAGTAAGGCCGGAAGCTCCAGGACGAGAAGGTCCACCCTAGGCAGCCTCCGATCACGCGGTAGGAGCTGAGAGAGCCCCGGCCGCTTCTCCTGAGAAGTGGCGGGGCTGCTCACGTCGTTGGAATGCCTCATCGCGACATCGGGCTCAGCCGGACTCCGCGAGCAGATGCACGACACCGGCCGGGTTCTTGATCCAGTGGGTTCGGGAATCGAGACTCTCCAGGGGCTCGACCTCGTCACACGGGTGGATACCGATGTCGGCCAGTCTGGCCGCTGCCGCGTCCAGGTCATCGGTGTGCAGCTGCAGCCACAGGTCGGGCCGGCTGTAGTTGTCGACACAGTCCAGCCACAGCGTGTTGGGTCCGAACCGCACCGAATGAGTTCTCGAGACGGTCGGAGCGTAGGAGACGTCGTCTTCTTTGACGTCGAAGCCCAGGGTGTCGCGGTAGAAGGCCACGGTGGCGTCGTACT
>NZ_JBDPMJ010000055.1:0-20259 GCF_039880665.1 Nonomuraea sp. B5E05 | reverse complement strand
TCATCCGCCTGGATGCCTGGTGGACCGGCACTCCTATCCGCGGCACCCGCAACTCTCACCTGGAGCGACTCGGAGCCAGCCTTGGCCTGGCGGCATGAACCCAACCCAATCGGCCAACAGAGTCGTTTACGAGGGGGAGGATGTCAAGCCTCCGGAGAACGTCATCACCTTGGCGTCCTTGCGGTCCCACAGCGCGACCATCTCCATCACCTGCCGGATCCGGTCGCCGACCAGGCTCTTCGGCACGCCGTACAGTTCGGCGTGGAAGCGCAGGTTCTGTTCGGCGCTCAGGTAGCCGTCGAGGGTGGGGTCCTGGAAGACCAGGCCGATGTTCCTGCGCACCTCGTCACGTTCCCGCACCACGTCGTGCCCCGCGACCGTGGCGCCGCCGCCGGTCGGGTTCACCAGCGTGCAGAGCATGCTGATGGTGGTGGTCTTGCCGGCGCCGTTGGGGCCGAGGAAGCCGAACACCTCGCCGGGACGCACCTCGAAGTCCACGCCTTTGACGGCGTCGACCTTGCCGTACGACTTGCGCAACCCCCGCACGGCCACCGCCGCGTTCTCGTCCATTCAGCCCTCCGCGAGAATCTGGAAGACGGACCTGCGGGTCTGCTTGATCAGCTTCTTGGCCTCCGCCACCTGCCGGTCGCTGCCCGTCCTGGCCAGGTGGGAGAAGGCCTCGCTGAGCTGGGCCCAGAGCAGGCGCAACTCGTGATGGCCGGTCGGCACGCTGCGGGCGACCTCCTCCCACGGTGCCTCGCCGGCGTGCCGGGCCGCCTGCGCGCGCCCCTGCTCGGTCACCCGGTACGTACGGCTCCCGCCCGCTTCGTCCGCCACCACCAGCCCCTCGTCCTCGAGTTGCTGGAGCGCCGGGTAGACCGATCCAGGGCTGGGCCGCCACACGCCGCGGCTACGCTCCTCGATGTCCTGGATCAGCTGGTAGCCGTTCTGCGGCCCTTCATGGAGGAGGGCGAGCAGGGCCGCCCTGACGTCACCCCTGCGGACCCTCGGCGGAGGCGTCTCCCACCCCGGCCCCGCGCCGGGCGGTGGCGGTGGCGGTGACGGTGACGGTGACGGTGGGCCGGGTGGGAAGGCGCCGGGCCCGGGTGTCCCTGGTGGGGGCACGGGCGGCGGCGCATTCCAGAAGTCGTTCTCGCGCATGCTGCCTCCAACCTATCGAGATATCGTGACGATATATCTAGATAGTTGGCATGGGCAAGGGTATGTCCGGAAGGCCGGAGATAGTTAGCGAGCGTTAACGGAGGCCTCGATCGCGGACCTCGCCATCGCGTGCAGCAGCGGCCGCATGTCCTGCGCGGGCAGCTCGCCGGCGCTGTGCGGCGTCGAGTTGAGCAGCCCGAAGACGGCGTGCGTCGCCGCGCGCAGGCGCGCGGCCGGGCAGGCGGGGTGCAGCTCGGCCAGCACGGTCACCCACTCCTCGACGTAGAGGCGCTGCAGCCGCCTGATCTGCCGGCGCGCCGGCTCGGGCACGTTGCCCAGCTCCCTGTCGTGCACGGTGATCAGGGCCGGCTGCTCGATCGCGAACGTGATCTGCACGTTGAGCAGCGCGTCCAGCGTCTCCGCAGGGCCAGGGGAGGAGGTGACGACCGCGACGGCCGACTCGCGCAGCCGCGAGCTGACGTCGAGCAGCATCTCCGACAGCAGCGCGTCCTTGCCGCTGAAGTGCCGGTAGAGCGCGGGCCCCGAGATGCCGACCGCGCCCCCGATGTCCTCGATCGAGACCCCGTGGAAGCCGCGGGCGGCGAACAGCCGGGCCGCCGCCTCCAGGATCTCCGCGCGCCGGTTGCCGCGATTGCGGGTAGGTGGAGAGACGGTGCTCACGTCTCACATGCTAGACGATTACGTTAATGATGACTAACATCCCAGCCATGGGAGGGGACTCATGAACGAGTGGCCGGTGCTGAAGTCGGCGGCCGAGCCCGGCGCGGAGGCGTACAAACGACATGCCGAGCACAACGAGCGGCTCGCCGCCGAACTGCTCGAACGGCTCGCGGCGGCGGCGCTCGGCGGCCCCGAGCGGTCGCGGCGGCGCCACGTCGAGCGAGGCAAGCTGCTGCCGCGCGACCGCGTCGACGGCCTGCTCGACCCCGGCTCCCGTTTCCTGGAGCTGTCGCCGCTGGCCGCGGGCGGTCTCTACGACGACCAGGCCCCCGCGGCGGGCATCATCACCGGCGTCGGCAGGGTCTCCGGGCGCGAGTGCGTGGTCGTCGCCAACGACGCCACCGTCAAGGGCGGCACCTACTACCCGGTCACCGTCAAGAAGCACCTGCGCGCGCAGGAGGTGGCGCTGCACAACCGCCTGCCCTGCGTCTACCTCGTCGACTCCGGCGGGGCGTTCCTGCCCAGGCAGGACGAGGTGTTCCCCGACCGGGAGCATTTCGGGCGCATCTTCTACAACCAGGCCACGATGTCCGCCCGCGGCATCCCGCAGATCGCCGCCGTGCTCGGCTCGTGCACGGCGGGCGGCGCCTACGTGCCCGCGATGAGCGACGAGGCGGTCATCGTCCGCGGCCAGGGCACGATCTTCCTGGGCGGCCCGCCCCTGGTGAAGGCGGCCACCGGCGAGGAGGTCACGGCCGAGGAGCTCGGCGGCGGCGACCTGCACGCCCGCGTCAGCGGCGTCACCGACCACCTCGCCGAGGACGACGCGCACGCGCTGGCCATCGTCCGCGACATCGTCTCCACGCTGGCGCCGCGCGCCGAGCGGCCGTGGACGACGGTCAAACCGGAGCCACCCCGGTACGACCCGCGCGACCTGTACGGCATCGTGCCCGCCGACACCCGCCAGCCCTACGACGTGCGCGAGGTGATCGCCAGGATCGTCGACGGGTCGCGTTTCCTGGAGTTCAAGGCCGAGTACGGCTCGACGCTCGTCACCGGGTTCGCCCACCTCCACGGGCATCCTGTGGGCATCGTGGCCAACAACGGCATTCTGTTCGGCGAGTCCGCCATGAAGGGCGCCCACTTCATCGAGCTGTGCGACCAGCGGCGGATCCCCCTGGTCTTCCTCCAGAACATCAGCGGCTTCATGGTCGGCAAGGCGTACGAAGCGGGCGGCATCGCCAAGCACGGGGCCAAGATGGTCACGGCCGTCTCGTGCGCCCGGGTGCCCAAGTTCACCGTGGTGATCGGCGGGTCGTTCGGGGCGGGCAACTACGCCATGGCCGGTCGGGCGTACTCACCCAGGTTCCTGTGGATGTGGCCGAACGCCCGCATCTCGGTCATGGGCGGCGAGCAGGCCGCGAACGTGCTCACCACCGTGGGCGACGCCGATCCCGACGCGATCAGGGCCCAGTACGAGCACCAGGGCAACCCGTACTACTCCACGGCCAGGCTCTGGGACGACGGCGTGATCGACCCGGTCGACACGCGCACGGTCCTGGGCCTGGCGCTGTCCGCGGCGGCCAACGCGCCGCTCGAGCCCGCCGGTTACGGCGTCTTCAGGATGTGAGCGAGGTGAAGGAAACCGTGCGAAGCACCGGACGGCAGGCGAGTTCCCCGCGCGGAGAAGGCGTGCGAAGCACCGAGCCGCCGGGGGGCATGCGGGGGGCGAACCGCCCGCAAGGGGGCTTCACGAGCGTGCTGATCGCCAACAGGGGCGAGATCGCCGTGCGGATCGCCCGCACGCTGCGCGGGCTCGGCATCACGTCGGTCGCCGTGTACGCGCCGTCCGACGTGGGGGCCAAGCACACCCTCGAAGCAGACATCGCCCTTGAGGTGCCGACATATCTTGATATTGAGGCCATTGTCGCGGCGGCTCGCGATTCAGGGGCGCAAGCCGTACATCCTGGTTATGGGTTTCTCGCGGAGAACGCCGCGTTCGCGCGGCGCTGCGCCGAGGCCGGGCTCGTGTTCGTCGGCCCGCCCGCCGACGCCGTTGACGCGATGGGCGACAAGATCCGGGCCAAGGCCACGGTGGCGGCCGCGGGCGTGCCCGTGGTGCCCGGCCGGGCCGAGCCCGCCTCCCTGGAGGACTGGAACGACTTCCCCGCCCTGATCAAGCCGTCCGCGGGCGGCGGCGGCAAGGGCATGGTCCTCGTACGGTCGGCGGCCGAGCTGCCTGAGGCGATCGCGTCGGCCCGGCGTACGGCAGTGGCGGCCTTCGGCGACGGCACGCTGCTGATCGAGCGCTACGTCGAGAACCCGCGGCACATCGAGATCCAGATCATGGCCGACACGCACGGAAACGTCGTGCACCTGGGCGAGCGCGAGTGCAGCCTCCAGCGCAGGCACCAGAAGATCATCGAAGAGGCGCCCTCGCCCTTCGTCAGCCAGGAGACGCGCGCCCGCATGGGAGCGGCCGCGGCGGAGGCCGCGCGCGCGGTCGGCTACGTCGGGGCGGGCACGGTCGAGTTCATCGTGGACGGCACCACCGGGGCCTACCACTTCATGGAGATGAACACCCGTCTCCAGGTCGAGCACCCGGTGACCGAGCTGGTCACGGGGCTGGACCTGGTCGAGTTGCAGCTGCGGGTGGCGGCGGGCGAGCTCCTGCCGTTCGGGCAGGACGACGTACGGCTCACCGGCCACGCCGTCGAGGCGCGCGTCTACGCCGAGGACCCGGCCCGCGGCTTCCTGCCCAGCGGCGGCCGCGTCCTGGCGCTCCGCGAACCCGGCGACCCGGCTCCCGGCGAGACCGCGACGGCGTCGCCACGCGGCGGGGCGGTCGTGCGGGTCGACTCCGGGCTGGTCGAAGGAGCGGCCGTGGGCACCGCGTTCGACCCGATGTTGTCCAAGGTCATCGCCTGGGCCCCCGACCGGGCGACGGCGCTGGCCGTGCTCGACCGGGCGCTCGCCAGGACGGCCGTGCTCGGCGTGGTCACCAACATCCCGTTCCTGCGCGCGCTCGCCGCCCACCCGGCCGTCACGGCCGGCGAACTGGACACCGGCCTGGTCGAGCGCGTGCTCCCCGACCTCGTCCCCGCCACGCGGGTGCCCGACGAGGTGCTCGCCGCGGCCGGGCTCGTCTTCCACGCCATGCCCCAGGGCGACGACCCGTGGGACATCACGGACGGGTGGCGGGCCGGCGAACCGGCGTGGACGACCTGGCGGCTGGAGTCGCGGGACGGCGTGCACGCGGTCCAGGTCCTCGGGCTGCCCCGCGAATCGGCCGAAGTCCGGATCGACGGCGACGCCGTGGCGGCGCGCATCCGGATCGACGAGACGCCGGCCGGCGCCCTCCCCGGGCTTTCCGGAGGCGCGCGGCTGCACGTCACCGTCGGCGGCCGTACCGAGCGCTATCTCTGCGCGCGCGACGCCGACACGCTCTGGCTCGGCAGGGACGGCGCCTCGTGGGCGCTCACCAGGCACCTCATCGGCGACCCGGGAGACCGGCCGGGCGCCACGGCGGCCGGCGACGGCGCGGTGCGCAGCCCCATGCCCGGCACCGTGCTGGTGGTCAAGGCCCAGCCCGGCGAGCGGGTCAGCGAGGGGCAGCCGCTGCTCATCGTGGAGGCCATGAAGATGGAGCACACGGTCACCGCCCCGCACGACGGCACCGTGGCCGAGCTGGCCGTGCAGGCGGGCCAGCCGGTCGACATGGACGCCGTCCTCGCCGTGATCCGCCGTGAGCCCGAGGTCAGCGATGGAGCGGCGGCATCAAAGGCGAGCGAGCATGCCGAACGGAGTGAGGCCATGGACAGGGAGGTGTGATGCCGTACCCGATGGAAGGTCTTCCGCACCAGGTCACGATCTACGAGGTCGGTCCCCGTGACGGGCTGCAGAACGAGTCCGCCGTCGTGCCCGTCGAGGTCAAGGCCGAGTTCATCCACCGTCTCGCCGACGCGGGGCACAAGGTGATCGAGGCGACCAGCTTCGTGCACCCGGACTGGGTGCCGCAGCTGGCCGACGCCGGGGAGCTGTTCGCCAGGGTGCACAGGAAGCCGGGAGTGCGCTATCCCGTGCTGGTTCCCAACCTGCGCGGCCTCGACCGGGCGCTCGAACTCCAGGCCGACGAGATCGCCGTCTTCGCCAGCGCCACCGAGACGTTCGCCGCGAAAAACCTCAACCGCAGCCTGGAGAGCCAGTTCGACATGTTCGAGCCGGTCGTGGCCCGGGCACTCGACAACGGGCTGAAGGTGCGCGCCTACGTGTCGATGTGCTTCGGCGATCCCTGGGAAGGGCCGACGCCGGTCAAGCAGGTGGTCGCGGTCGGGGAGCGGCTGCTCGGGCTCGGCTGCCACGAGCTGTCGCTCGGCGACACCATCGGTGTCGGCACGCCCGGCCACGTCACCGCCCTGATCAACGCGTTCCGCACGCCCGAGCGGCTCGCCGTGCACTTCCACGACACGTACGGGCAGGCGCTCAGCAACACCCTCGCCGCGCTCGAAGCCGGCGTGACCACCGTCGACGCCTCGACCGGAGGCATCGGCGGGTGCCCCTACGCCGGGTCCGCCACCGGCAACCTCGCCACCGAAGACCTCGTGTGGATGTTGCAGGGACTCGGCATCGAGACCGGGCTCGACCTGGGCAAGCTCGTGTCCACCAGCGTCTGGCTGGCGGAGCTGCTCGGCCGGCCCAGCCCATCCCGCGTCGTACAGGCGCTTTCGAAAGGGTGACCATGCTCAAGGACGAGTACGAAGAGCTCCGCAAAACCGTCGAGGCGTTCGCGCGCGACGTGGTCGCGCCGGTGATCGGCGACTACTACGAGCGCGAGGAGTTCCCGTACGACATCGTGCGGCAGATGGGCGCCATGGGGCTGTTCGGACTGCCGTTCCCCGAGGAGTACGCCGGCATGGGCGGCGACTACTTCGCGCTCTGCGTGGCGCTGGAGGAGCTGGCCCGCGTCGACTCCAGCGTGGCCATCACCCTGGAGGCCGCGGTGTCGCTGGGCGCCATGCCGATCTTCAGGTTCGGCACAGAGGAACAGCGTGAGACCTGGCTGCCCAGGCTGGCCGCCGGCGAGATGCTGGGAGCGTTCGGCCTGACCGAGCCCGGCGGCGGCACCGACGTGCCCGGCGGCATGCGCACCACGGCCGTGCTCGACGGCGACGCGTGGGTGATCAACGGGACGAAGGCGTTCATCACCAACGCCGGTACCGACATCACCGGCGTCGTCGGCGTGGCCGCGCTCACCGGCGAGCGGGAGATCTCCACGATCCTGGTGCCGAGCGGCACGCCCGGGTTCACGGTGTCGAAGAAGTACTCCAAGGTCGGCTGGAACGCCTCCGACACGCGCGAGCTGTCGTTCACCGACTGCCGCGTCCCCGCCGCCAACCTGCTCGGCGAGCGCGGCCGTGGCTACGCCCAGTTCCTGCAGACGCTTGACGAGGGCCGCATCGCGATCGCCGCGCTCAGCGTCGGGCTGGCGCAGGGGTGCGTCGACGAGTGCCTGAAGTACGTCAGGGACAGGAAGGCGTTCGGCCACCCGATCGGCCACTACCAGGCCATCCAGTTCAAGATCGCCGACATGGAGGTCCGCGCGCACACCGCCCGCCTGGCCTACCACCACGCCGCCGAGAAGATGCTGGCCGGTGAGCCGTTCAAGAAGGAGGCCGCGATCGCCAAGCTGGTCTCGTCCAACGCGGCCATGGACAACGCGCGCGACGCGACGCAGATCTTCGGCGGGTACGGGTTCATGAACGAGTTCCCCGTCGGGCGCTTCTACCGCGATGCCAAGATCCTGGAGATCGGGGAGGGCACCAGCGAGGTTCAGCGCATGCTCATCGCCCGCCAGCTGGGCCTGAGCGATCTCTGAGGTTTGCATCAGGAACGTGCGACGATCTAGTGTCGTCAGTCATGACGGCTGACGATCTTCTGATCAGAAGGGCGGAGAAGGCCGACGCGGACGCGGTGTTCGCGCTGGCGCGTGAGTTCGGCCTGACCTTCAGGCCCGAGCGCGAGGCCTTCGACTCCGCGCTGCCCGAGCTGCTGGCGAACAAGGACGCCCTGCTGCTCGCGGCCGTCGTGAACGGGCGGGTCCAGGGTTACCTGCTGGGGTTCGTGCACCTCACGCTGTTCGCCAACGGTCCCGTGGCCTGGGTCGAGGAGGCCATGGTCGGGTCCGGTTCGCGCCGGCAGGGCATCGGGCGGGCACTGCTGGAGGAGTTCGAGAAGTGGGCCCGCTCGCGCGAGGCGGGCTACGTGGCCATGGCGACCCGGCGGGCGCCGGAGTTCTACCACGCGCTCGGCTACGAAGCATCGGCCACCTTCTTCCGCAAGGTCCTGCGCTGAGCCCGGGCTCCCGCGAGGTCCTGAGCCGCGTCCGCGAGATTGTGCGCTGAGCCTGGGACGACGTCACCCGCGGGCGCGTTCTGTCGGCGCCGGATGGCATCCTTGGGGACGTGAGCATCCACGCCGTGAGCCCCTTGTTCGTCGGGCGTGCCCGTGAGTTCGCCGCTCTCGGCGACGCGCTGGTCACGGCGCGGGCCGGGGCGTCGGCCACGGTGCTCGTCGGCGGCGAGGCCGGCGTCGGCAAGACGCGACTGATCAACGAGTTCACCGGCCGGGCCGGCGACGCCATGGTGCTCGTCGGCGGGTGCCTGGAGCTGGGCACGGAGGGCCTGCCGTTCGCGCCGTTCACCGCCGTGCTGCGCGGGCTCGTGCGCGAGCTGGGCCGTGACGGGGTCGCGGCGCTCGTCCCCGGCGGCACCACGCGCGGGCTGGCGCGGCTGCTGCCGGAGTTCGGCGAGCCCGACAGGGACGGGCCGCAGGCCAGGGCGCGCCTGTTCGAGCAGATGCTCGGCCTGCTCGAACGGCTGGCGGACGAGCGTCCCGTGCTGCTGGTCGTGGAGGACGCGCACTGGGCCGACCGCTCCACCCGCGACCTGCTGTCGTTCCTCGTCCGCTATCAGCGCACCGCGGCCCGCCTGCTCATCGTCGTCTCCTACCGCTCCGACGAGCTGCACCGCACCCACCCGCTGCGCCCTCTCATCGCCGAGCTGGGCAGGATCGAGTGGGTGCGCCGGATCGAGCTGCGCAGGCTCACCCGCAGGGAGGCCGTCGAGCAGGCGGCCGGCATCCTCGACCGCGCGCCGTCCGCCGCCGACATGGATGTGATCTACGCGCGCAGCGAGGGGAACCCGCTGTTCGTCGAGGCGCTGCTGAGCGACGAGAGCGGGGGTCACGCGCTGCCCGAGTCGCTGCGCGACCTGCTGCTGGCCGGCGTCGAGCGGCTGCCCGACGAGACGCAGGAGCTGCTGCGGGTGGCCAGCGCCGGCGGGCAGCGCATCGAGCACGACCTGCTGAGCGCCGTCGCCGGGCTTGACGAGAGCGCGCTCTCCGGCGCGCTGCGGCCGGCGGTGGCGGGCAACGTCCTGGTCGTCGACGGCGAGGGCTACTCCTTCCGGCACGCGCTCATCCGCGAGGCGCTCCACGACGACCTCCTCCCCGGCGAGCACACCCGCCTGCACACCCGCTACGCCGAGGCGCTGGAGCGCGACCTGTCGATCCTGCCCGCCCCGCGTGGCGCGATCGAGCTGGCCCACCACTGGCACTCCGCCCACGACTCCACGTGGGCGCTGGTCAGCGCCTGGCACGCGGCCGCCGCGGCCCGCAAGTCCGCCGCCTACGACGAGCAGCTCAGGATGTTGTCCAGGGTGCTCGAGCTGTGGGACCAGGTGCCCGACGCGGCCGAGCGCATCGGCGCCGTCCGCGTCCGCGTGCTGCGGCAGACGGCCACGGTCGCCCACCTGGCCGGCGAATACGAGCGCAGCATCGCCCTGGCCGGCGCCGCCCTGGCCGAGCTCGACCACGACACCGACCCGATCGACTCGGCCCACGCGCTGCGCCAGCGCGGCCTGACCCGCTACGACCTGGGCCGCCCCGGCTACATCGACGATCTCCGCCAGGCGGCCGCGCTGGTCCCCTCGCACGAGCCCAGCAAGGTGCGCGCCCAGGTCCTGGAGAGCCTTTCGCGCATGCTCCACCGGCCCCAGGACATCCCGGAGCGGCTGGCCACCGCCCAGCTCGCCAGGCAGATCGCCCACGAGGTCGGCGACGCCAACGTCGAGGCCCACGCGCTGATCGACTACGCCTGGGCCCGTTGGGGCTACTCCGAGATCGAGGACCAGCTCGGGGCCTTCGGGGAGGCCCGCGGCATCGCCTCGGGCGGAGGGGCGTACAACGCGCTGATGCGCTGCGCGATCTCCGAGTCCGACGCGCTGGAGGGCGCGGGCCGGCACGAGCGGGCCGCACAGGTCGCCCGCGAGGGCGTGGCCGAAGCCGGCCACTACGGCCTGGCCCGCACGTCCGGCACGTTCCTGTCGATCAACCTGGCCGAGCCGCTGGTGTCGCTCGGGCGGTGGGACGAAGCGCTGCAAGTGATCGAGCACGCACTCGATCTCTCGCCGCCCGCCCCCTACCGCGCCAGCCTGCAGGGGTTCGCCGCCGACATCGCGCTGGCGCGGGGCGACCACGACAGGGCCGAGACGCTGCTGAGCTCGGTGCGGAGGGTGCTGTCACGCGGAGTCCACCGCGACCAGGTGCTGCTTCCTCATCTGCGCAGGGAGATAGGGCTGCTCGAGGCGCGCGGGCGGATCGAGGAGGCGATGGAGGCGGCGGGGCGAGCGCTGCAGGAGCGCGACCTGCTGGCCAGCCCGCGATATTCGTGGCCCGTGCTGGTGGCCTTCGCCCGGCTCTTCGCCTCCGTCGCGGCGCACGTTCCCGTCGGAGGTCCCGGCGCGCCGGCGCGACCCGGGGCGCCCTTACTGCCGCGGCTTCGTGCGCTGGCGCAGGAGCTCGAGGTCCACGGGGCACTCCAGCAGGCGCACCGGCTCACGTTCACCGCGCTGACCGGCCCTCACTTCCCGTCGGCTGCGACGGTGCCCGGTGGGGAGCAGCGGCTCCCCACCGGGGCGGACGGGGACGTGGCGACGTCCAGGGCGCCGCTCGGCAAGGTGACGGTGCCGGACGAGGAGGCGGTGTCGGACGCGGCGACGCCGCTGGAGGTCGCCGCCGACCCGGCCGCCTGGCAGCTCGAGGCGTGGGACGCGGCGGCGCGGGCGTGGGCCGGGCTGCGGCAGCCGTACGCCGAGGCCTGGTGTCTGATGAGCGCGGCCCAGGCCGCGCTCGCGTGCGGCGACCGGCAGGAGGCCGCGGCGAGGCTGGCACGATCGAGGGAGCTCGCCGAGCAGCTCGGCGCCGGGCCGCTGATGGAGCAGATCGACGTCTTCGGCCGCAGATCCAGGCTCGCGGGGCCGGACGCGGCGGGCGAAGGAAACCCGATGGGGCTGACGGCTCGCGAGCTGGAGGTGCTCCAGGAGGTGACCAAGGGCCGTAGCAACAGGGAGATCGCGCAGGCGTTGTTCATCTCGGTCAAGACGGTGAGCGTGCACGTCTCCAACATCCTGGCCAAGCTCGGCGTCGCCACCCGGGGCGAGGCCGCGGCCACGGCCCACCGCCTGCGCCTCTTCGACATTCCGACGTGAGTCGTGCTGTCCGGCCTGGCCGGGCCGGACAGCTCCAGCCCGCTATGGGCTCGTCGCCGGCTCACATGGTTCCGCGCCGGCGGGTCCGCGGGTCATCGGATGGCCGAAGGTGTGCGGTGGGTGGCGGGGCCACGTGCCACGGGTCAGGCGAAAAGCGCTTGACCGGGCGGCGAGGGGGGTGCCACTGGTTGTGACGGGCGTTCGCCGGGTGGCAGGCGGGGGGTGTGGTCAGCCGGTCAGCTGGGCCTCGAGGCGGTAGCCGTCCACGGTGACGTACACCTGGTCACCGGGCCGGGCGTTCAAGCGCATGAGCACCGGCTGCAGGGAGTCGAAGACCGGCTGGTGGCCCTGCCACACCAGCACGATGGCGTTGTCGCCAGGGCCCGTCACCGACAGCAGCGTGCCGGGGCGCATGCCGAGCTGGGCCGCGTACCCCTCAGGCACCGGCACCGGGCCGCCCCTGAGGTGTTCCGGAGTGACCTCGATGCGCTGCCAGCGGCGCGGGTCGGAGGACGGGCCCGGCAGCGGCGGGGGCGGCGTGGACGGGGCGCCTGCCAGGCCGCCGGGCAACTTTCCTGAGCGGCTTCCCGACAGGGCCGACAACGTGGCCAGGGCGGCGGAAGGGTCGATGGAGCTCGCGTTCACCGTCGGAATGGGCTGGCCGCCCCGGTGGTGGCCGTTGGCGCCGGGCGTGCGGCGGGGGAGAGGCTGGGCGGGCGCCTGCGCCGCGGCCGGGTCAGGGACCGTCTCAGCGGGGAGGGCGTCGAGCCAGGCCTTGGCCGAGTGGGCGCGGATGCCCAGCTCGGCCATCAGCTCCACGACGTCGGCGTCGGGCGGGCTGGAGGCCAGGAGCTGCCGCGTACGGCTCTGGAGACCTTGGATGTCGCCCACCACCAGCCAGCCGTCCTGGAGACGGCGGTCGGGCATGAGCGTCACCAGCACGCGCCAGAGCGGGGTGCGCAGCGACGGGACGGTCACCGGGTGGGCCGGGTCGGCGCCGATGAGCTGGTCCTCGGTGGCCGCCGCGCCGAGCCACTCGGTCAGCCGGAACATGTGGCCGGTGACGGGCGCGGACTCGGAGGAGCGCAGCCAGTGCAGGACGCGTTCTTCCGCGGTGCGCTGGGCCTGCGAGAGCGCGTCCCTGTCGACCAGCAGCTTGTGGGCGAGCGTACGCAGGCTGACCGGGTCCTCGGCGAACAGCCGGTGCACGGCCACCGCCAGCTCCATCTTGTCCAGGTTGCGGAACAGGCTGTCCACGACCCGCACCATCGGATGGTCGGTGTCAGAGGACGCCGGGCCGGACGGCGGCGCGCCGGGAACAGGCGCCGCGTAGGCGGGCGCGCCTTTGGCGCCGTCAGGGCCAGGGACGGCGGGCATCGAGCCGGTGTGCGGGCCGGAGTTGGGGACGGCGGGCATGGAGCCGGTGTGCGGGCCTGATCCGCGCACGGCGGGCATCGAGCCTGTTTGGGGACCGGAGCCGGGCATGCCGGGGAGCGAGCCGGTGTCCTGGCGCCCGGGCGCCGCGCCTCCGGGACGCTGCGGAAGGCGTTCGGACTGGCCGCCGGGGGCCGGGCGCTGGGGAAGGCCCTCGCCCGCCGGGCCCTGGCGCGGGCCGCCGCCCTGAGGCTGGGCCGGGAGCGACCCCGTCTGGCGGCCGTCCGGTTGCGCGGGGAAGGATCCGCTCTGCGGGCCGGCCGGGCGGTCGGACGGCTGGGCGGGGAAGGAGCCCGACTGGCTCTGCCGGCCGCTCTCCGGCTGCGCGGTGAACGACCCTGTCTGGCGGCCTTCCGCCGGCGAAGGCGACGAACCCGGCTGGCGGCCTTCCGGCTGCGCGGGAAGTGGGCCGGTCTGGCGGCTCTCCTGTTGCGCCGGGAAGGAACCGCTCTGCGGGCCGGGCCTGCGATCCGGCGGCTGGGCGGCGAAGGTGCCCGTCTGCGGTTGGGAGTGCCCCTCGGCCGGGCTGGCGAAGGGCCCTGTGGACGGCGGCTGCGCGCCGGCGTCGGGTTTGGAGGCGCTCTGGGCGACGAACATCCCGGTCTGAGGGGGCGCCGAGGGAACGGCGCTCTCCTGCGGACCGGGCTGCGCGCCGGCAGGCTGGGAGCCCGCGGGCTGAGGCGGGCCGGACTGGCCGGCCCCCGGCTGCTGAGGTGCGCCGGACTGCGCAGCCGCAGGCTGCGGTGCTCCGGGCTGGGGGCCTGCGGGTTGTGGTGTGCCGGGCCGGGCGCCTTCGGGTTGTGGGGCTCCCGGGTGGGGGCTTGCGGGTTGTGGTGTGCCGGGCTGGGCGGCGGCCTGGGGCTGCGGTACGCCCTCCGGCTGGGCGGGGAAGGAGCCGGTGCCCCTGGACGAGAGACCGGCGGCCGCGCCGACATGGAGCGGGCGGGTCACCTCGGGATGGTTCGCCCGCGCCGCGACCACCGGCTCGCGCTGGGCCGGGATGCGGCCGAGGATCTCGCGGAAGACCGAACCGACCACCACTTCAGGTGTGGCCGACGGGGTGCTCAGGTCGCTGGGGGACAACCGGCGCAGCCGCTGCCAGCCGCCGAGGCCGGTGATCGCCGTCCGGGTGGCCTCGGGCCAGCCCGGCAGCGCCGGGTCGATGTGGTGCACCGTCAGCGCGGGCAGCAGGTCGCACAGCGGCAGGTGATCCCAGCGGGAGGTCGCCAGCCGGGCCAGCCGCTCGCAGATCCAGTCGAGGCCCGCCGTGCCGAGCGCCTTCGACAGCGCCAGGGAGGACCACCACCCGGCGGGCAGGCGCGGGTCGCCGAGCGCCTCGGCCACCTGCTGCGGACGGCTCCAGCGCAGCGCAGGGACTAGGTCGCTCAGGCAGATCGATGACTCGACATCCATCGGCGGACCTTATCCTCCCGAGTGAGCCGCATGGTGCTGTCCGTAATGATGTGGCTAATGGTGCAGCCTACGCGGCAAGCTATCAATCAGTGTGAATAGGGTAAAGACGGTTCAGATCCAAACCGTACCGTGGTCGGCCGCCCACGTGGGCCACACATTCGGCCCCCGCGCGGCAACCGGCCTCCAGAGCGGCCCCTTCCCCGGCACCGTCCAAAGCCGCCGCGAGGAAGCCCGCGGCGAACGCGTCACCTGCCCCGGTCGAGTCGACGACCGCGGCGGGCACGCCCGCCGCCGTCGCGACCACTGCACCGTCCACGGCGGCCAGCGCCCCCTCCGCTCCCAGCTTCACGACCGCTGTGCCGTACGTCTCACTCAAGAGTACGGCGGCACGCTCCGCCGTTGGGGCACCACTGAGAATCAGGGCCTCGTCAAGATTCGGGATGATCAGGCTGGCAGCGGCGGTTTCCTGGATGAACCGTTCGACGCCGAAGCCGCGCAGCGGCCCTGTGGAGGCCGGGTCGATGCTGATCGCGACGCCTCTGGCCGCCGCCTCCGCCATGGCGCGCCTGGCCAGCAGCAGCCCGCCCTCGGCGAAGAGGATGTATCCCGACAGATGGAGCCGGCCGACGCCGTCGAGCAGGGCGGGGTCCCAGTCGGCGTCCGAGATCAGGCCGCCGGCGCCGCGGTTGGTGAGCATCGAGCGCTCACCGCTCTTGTCCACCATCGCGATCACGACCGCGGTCGGATGTTCGGAGTCCACGGAGAAGTGCGGGCGTACGCCTGTCTTGACAAGCTCGGTCGTGTGCCACTCGCTGCTGTCGTACCCCAGCTTGGCCAGCAGCCGCGCGTCGGCGCCCAGGCAGGCGGCCCAGGCGGCGGTGTTCGCGCCGGAACCTCCGGGACGGAGCACGATGTCGGCGGCCGTGTCGGCGCCCGTCATGACCGGTGAACCATGCAACGCCACCACATCGGTGACGACGTCGCCGATGATCAGGAGAGCGTTGTCCATCACGGTCTCGCCCATGCGAGGGCGATCTGGGCGGCGAGTGCGGTGTTGCCGCGCACGGCGGCCAGGTTGGCCTCCAGGGAGGCGCCGCCGGTGCCGTCCACGAGATAGCCGAGCAGGAACGGGGTGATGGCCTGCCCCTTGACCCCCTCACGCTCGGCGGCGGCCAGCGCCTCGGCGAGCACGCGGTCGTGCAGTTCGGGATCGAGCTGGCGGTCCTCGGGCACCGGGTTGGCCACGATCAGCGCGCTCTCCTGGCCGCCGAGAGCGTCCTGGCCGCGCATGATGGCCGCGGCCTCGGCGGGCGACTCGATGCGCCAGTCGATCGGCTGGCCGGAGGAGTGCAGGTAGAAGCCGGGGAAGGTGTCCGTACGGTAGCCCGCCACCGCCACGGCCCTGGTCTCCAGGCGCTGGAGCGTCGCGGGCACGTCGAGGATCGACTTCACGCCGGCGCAGACGATGGTGATGCGCGTACGGGCGAGCGTGTCGAGGTCGGCGGACTCGTCCTGGTCCTCGGTCCAGCCCCGGTGCACGCCGCCCAGGCCCCCGGTGGCGAAGATCCGGATCCCGGCGCGGGCGGCGAGGAACGACGTGGCCGACACGGTGGTCGCGCCGCTCGCCTTCAGCGCCGCCGCCACGGGCAGATCCCGCTGTCCCAGCTTGCGCAGGCCGGACTCCGTCGCGACGCGCTCCAGCTCCACCTCGTTGAGCCCGATGCGCGGCACGCCGTCGAGCACGGCGATCGTGGCCGGCACGGCGCCGGCGGCGCGGACGATCCCCTCCAGCTCGCGCGCCACCTCGAGGTTGCGCGGTTGCGGCAGCCCATGGGAGATGATCGTGGACTCCAGTGCGACGACAGGCGCGCCGCCGGCCAGGGCCTCGGCGACCTCGCTGGACGGCTGAAGAACGGAGTCGGTGGCGCTGCGCATGGTGAGTTTCGTACTCCCTGAGTAATCCTGACCGGCATACCCTGAACGGGGTAGTTTACGGTATTTGTTCCGAGCGGAGCGCGGCGCTGCGGCCGTCCATCCGAGGATCACACGACAAGCGCCACTCCGGCCAGTGAGACGGCGGCGATGACCGCCGTGGCGATGCCTCCGAGCAGGATGACTCGTCCGCCTTTGACTAGTTTTCGCAGGTCGATGCCGGTGCCCAGGCCGAACAGGGCGGCCGCCATCAGCACCCCGGTGATCTGCGGGATCAGGTCCGTCACCGCCGCCGGCACCTGCCCGGTGCTGCGCAGGGCGACCATCACCAGGAACGCCACCACGAACAGCGGCACGACCGGAGGGCGGGGTCCGGTGTCCCGGGTGCGGCCGGAGAACAGGGCCACCATGGGGGCGAGGAGGAGCACGCGGCCCAGCTTGACCGTCACGGCGGTGGCTAGGACCCCCGAGGCGGCGCCGATCGCCGCCACCTGGGCGACCTCGTGCACGGCCGCCCCCGTCCACACCGCGAGTTGTGCGGGCGACAGGTCCATGAGAGAGGCCAGGAGGGGGATCGCGACGATGGCGGCGGTGCCGTACAGGACGACGACGCCGAGCGCGCCGGCGGCGTCGTCATCGTCGGAGGTGTCCGTGCTCTCGTGCATGGCGGCGATCGCGGCGGCGCCGCAGATGGACACGCCGGTCGCGACGAGGAGCGACGCGCCGGGCGTGAGGCCGAGCCCGCGCCCGATCCACGGCGTCACCGCGAACGTCGCCCCGGTCGCCACCACCACGACGGCGAGCGTCTGCCAGCCGAGGGCGAGCACCTGAGGCAGCGCGATCTGCAGGCCGAGCAGCGCGACCGCGACCCGCAGGACCCGCCTGGAGACGAACGCCAGCCCCGGCTTCAACCGTTCGCCGACCCCGGCCACGTTGGCCAGCGCCGCCCCGGAGGCCACCGCGATCACCGCGGGACTGAGCGCCGGCAAGAACCGGTTGGCGGCCAGCGCGAACACCACCGCGAGCGCGGCCAGGGCGACACCCGGCCAGGTCGCGGCGAGGAAGGGCGGGCCGTTACGGCGCATCCGCGCCCAGGCGAGGCGGAGAGTTCGGGGTCCCGGCGTGGTGGAGCGGCGAGCCCGCGACCCCGCTGTGGCGGTGTCGTGAGCCCGCGGCTGCGGCCCCGATGGGTGGCGGGCGGCAGCGGGCGAGCCGTCGGTGGGGGACATGGTCTCAGTGTTCTGAGCGGGTGACACGGCCGGTAGGCGCGAGCTGACTGGGAGCCCATAGCCTGGAGCTATGAGTGCATTGCCCGATCTCGCCTCCTTGAAGCTGCTGGTCGATGTCGGCGTGCTGGGCAGCCTCGGGCAGGCGGCCAAGGCCGCGGGCATCGCCCAGCCATCGGCGAGCAAGCGTGTCGCCCACCTCGAACGCCGCCTGGGCCTGCCCCTGGTCGAGCGCACACCGCGCGGGTCCACGCTCACCGCGGAGGGCAGGATGGTGGCGGGCTGGGCCGCCCAGGTGCTGGCCGCCGCCGAAGAGCTGATGCGCGCCGTGCAGGCCGTACGGCACGGAGAGGCGGCGCATCTGCGGGTGGCGTCCAGCATGACCGTGGCCGAGTATCTCGTGCCGAGGTGGCTCGGTGAGCTGCAGAACCGGGAGCCGGACGTGCCGGTCGGGCTCGACGTGGTCAACTCCGCCGACGTCGCGGCCCGGGTGCTGGCCGAGGACGTGGAGCTGGGGTTCGTCGAGGGGCCGAGCGTGCCCGAGGGGCTGGACAGCCGGGTCGTGGGCACCGACAGGCTGGTGGTCGTGGTGGCGCCCGGCCACCCGTGGGCGAGGCGCCGCACGGTGCTGAGGGGCGCGGAGCTGGCCGCGACACCGCTGGTGGTGCGGGAGCCGGGCTCGGGGACGCGGGAGACGCTGGACGTGGCGTTCAGGGGCCTGCACCAGGCCAGCCCGCGGCTGGAGCTGGGGTCGAACGCGGCGGTCAAGGGAGCCGCGCAGGCGGGAGCGGCGCCCGCGGTGCTCAGCGGCTACGCGGTGGAGGCCGACGTGGCGACCGGGCGGCTGGTGGAGGTGCCGCTGGCCGGGGTGAACCTGGTCAGGAGTCTGCGGGCGGTATGGCGTCGCGGCCGTCCCCTCACCGGCCCTGCCGCGAACCTGCTCGCCATCGCCAGCCGTCCGTGACCGTTCAGGGCGTTGACGGATGGTGTGGTTTGCACCTTATGGTGCGTGGATGGGCGCTTATGACGTGATCGTAGCCGGCGGCGGGCACAACGGGCTGGTCGCCGCGGCGTACCTGGCCCGGGCGGGACGGCGGGTGCTCGTCCTGGAGCGGTACGGCCACGTGGGCGGCCTGGCGATCTCCACCCGGGCCTTCCCCGGCGTGGACGTGCGCCTGTCGCGCTACTCCTACCTCGTCAGCCTCCTGCCCCGCGAGATCGTCCGCGACCTGGGGCTCGACCTGGAGCTGCGGCGCCGCCGCCACGCCTCCTACACGCCGAGCGGCGGCACGGGCCTGCTCGTCGACAACGAGGACGCGGCACGTACGGCGGCCTCGTTCCGCGCCGTCACCGGAGGCGAGGCCGACCACGAGGCCTGGCGGGACTTCTACGGCATGACCGCGCGGGTCGCCCGCGCCCTCGCCCCCACCCTGCTCGAACCCCTGCGCACGCCGGCCGAGATCGAGCGGCTGGTCGGCGCGCAGGCGTGGCGGGACCTGTTCGCCAGGCCGATCGGCGAGACCGTGGACGAACGTTTCGCCGACGACACCGTACGCGGCGTCGTGCTCACCGACGCGCTCATCGGGACGTTCGCCGACACCGCCACCGACCTGTCGGCCAACCGGTGCTTCCTCTACCACGTGATCGGCGACGGCACCGGCGACTGGAACGTCCCCGTCGGGGGCATGGGCGCGGTCTCGGGGGCGCTGGAGGCGGCGGCCAGGCGGGCCGGCGCCGAGATCAGGACCGGCGCGGAGATCGTCGGGATCTCGCCGTCCGGGGAGGTCGCGTTCGTGACGGAGGACGGCGAGCACACGGTGAACGGCGGGCACGTGCTGGTCAACCTGCCGCCCGCGGTGCTCGACCGGCTGATGGGCCGGCCGGCGGAGGTGCCCGAGGGAGCGCAGCTGAAGGTCAACATGGTGTTGTCGCGGTTGCCCCGGCTGAAGGACGCGCAGGTGGATCCGCGCGCCGCCTTCAGCGGGACGTTCCACATCAACGAGGGACGCGACCAGCTCGCCAGGGCCTACGCCCAGGCGGCCCGAGGGGAGATCCCGGAGCTGCCGCCCGCCGAGGTCTACTGCCACTCCCTGACCGATCCGTCCATCCTCGGCCCCGAGCTCAGGGGCAGGGCTGAGACGATGACGCTGTTCGGGCTGCACATGCCCGCCAGGCTTTTTCGGAAAAATCCGGATCAAGCCCGGAAGCAGGCGCTGGAGGCCACCTTCGCCTCCGTCAACGCCGTCCTGGCCGAACCCCTGGAGGACTGCCTGCTCAAGGCCCCCGACGGCACCCCGTGCGTCGAGGCCAAGACGCCCGTCGATCTCGAGAAGGACGCGGGGCTTCCGGGCGGCCACATCTTCCACACCGACCTGAGCTGGCCGTACGCCGAAGAGGGCGGCTGGGGCGTGGAGACCGAGCACGAGCGCGTTCTCGTGTGCGGCGCGAGCGCCCGCAGGGGCGGCGGCGTGAGCGGGATCGGCGGCCACAACGCCGCCATGGCCCTGCTCGGCCGCTGATCGCCGCTACCGGGTTCGTCCGCAGTGCTCCGGCCTTCAGGCCGGGGGTGAAGCGGACTCTCCCGCGTAGCGGGGCAGGGAACGACGAATCGCCGTCAAGGCGATTCGTGGTGCGCCTCGTCGGCGGCGAGCGCGATCTCAAGCAGGTGCACGATCTGAGAGTTCAGGGATCGCCGTTCGGCCTCGGCGCGGGCGGCCACCCGGGCGTGGACGTCGTCGGCCAGCCGGAGCGTCATCCGCATCATGACACCATCGTAGTGTCATATCGGATAGGATCGTACCGTGCAGCTCCGGTACAACTTCCGCCTCTACCCGACCGCCGGTCAGCGTCAAGCGCTGGCGCGGGCG
>NZ_JBDPMJ010000054.1:0-28178 GCF_039880665.1 Nonomuraea sp. B5E05 | reverse complement strand
CTCTTGACACCCCGCTCAGCCCGCCATGTCTCCACGACGAACCGGGGCCTGCTACCGGGCGCTCCGATGCTTACCCGGACGGGACTTTCACCCGCAGGCCTGGACCAGCTTCCAGGACGCAACATGACCACGAGCCTAGACGGGTCGTACCGATGCGGAGACTCCCTCGAAGTCGGCGCTGCGGGCGGTCTCGGCCCACCGCTCGACCTCGTCCAGGCCACGCCGGTAGGCACGCGAGATACGCTCGACCGCCTCGCGTCCGAGCGGCAGCCGCAGCGGCACCTCGTCGCCGTGCACGAGGGACACGATGATCTCGGCCGCCCGCGCCGGGTCACCTTCCTGACGGCCGTCGGTCCCTGCCATGTCCGCACGGATGTCGGCGAGCACGTCCCGGTAGGTCGCGGACGGCTCGGTGAACTCGAGCACGTCGCCCCCGTTGAAGCCGGTCCTGAACCGGCTAGGCTCGACGAGCAGCACGCGGATCCCGAACGGTGCCACCTCACCGGCCAGGGCTTCGGACCAGCCCTCGAGGGCGAACTTCGACGCGGAGTACGCCGACACCCCGGGGAACGACGTCCGCCCGCCCTGGCTGCTCATCTGCACGATCGTCCCGGTGCCCCGCTCACGCATCGCGGGCAGCGCCGCCCGTACGAGCGCGGCAGGGCCGAACAGGTGCAGATCCATCAGCTCACGCAACCGCGCGTCGCTGATCTCCTCAACCGCTCCGACCACGGCCCGGCCGGCGTTGTTGACCAGCACATCGAGCTGACCGAAACGGTCGAGGGTGTCGCGTACGAGGTCCGCGGCCGCGGCGACGTCCCGGGCGTCGAACTTCACGATCAGGCAGCTGTCCGGGTATTCGGCCTCCAGATCGGCCACGCTCTCGGGCCGGCGCACCGCCGCGACCACGCGGTCACCGGCCTCGAGCGCCGACTCCGCCAGTGCCCGCCCGAAACCGCGGGACGCGCCAGTGATGATCCAGGTCTGTGTCGTCATGGCGGGGACGTTATGCCTTCGAGCGCGCTCGAACGCAAACCGGCGCGACCACCGAACAAAAGATCGCGCCGTCGCCAGGACCGGCAACGTTATGGCCCTGCCTTCGAACAGGCGGGCTCGTTAGTGAAACCATATTTGGTTGCCCAAGAGTCGGATTGTCGCGTGTGGTCACCAATTCGACGGGGGATAGGAGTCCACGTGCGCTCTGCTGCGGGCTGGCGCTTCGATGGCTTAGGAGATCCGATGACGCCGCAAGAAACCGATCTGGCTTCTCTGATCGACAGAAGCGGAAACGGCCGGCCCGTCATCCCCTTCGAGGGATATTCGATGGATGACATGAACAACCGGGATCATCAACTCCTGGTCCAGTCCCCCGAGTCCATCTTCTCCATCAACAAAGCAGATATCACCAGGGAAGAGCGGCTTGATGGCGACCGGGTCCGGCTATGGGTGACGGCAGGGGCCCGCGCCCTACGGGTCAGCCCTTGCGTCCTGAATTCTTCGTCGCCCTTCACTGCGGTCAGGGAATATGCGCCGCCAGTGGCGCCCGACGGCTCCCCCGGCGCCCCGGTGCGCGAGGACATGGAGAACATCCCGCCACCCCCCTCCGTGTACGTTCCGGGCGCACCAACCGCCGCGCGGGTGGCCACGCCGCCGCTTTCCGAGGTCGGGGAGAGATATAACGCCCGCTGCTCCGGGGGCGACTCTTATGAGAACAACTGCGCCCATTTTCTCTCGGACGCTTTTATTCGCGCCGGATACAACGAACTGCTGCCGCCCAACGACCACATTGCGGCCCGATGCCCGTCGAAACGCCCGATCCGGGCCCGTAACATGTGGAGCTGGTTCAAGGCGAAGGCGGTCAGGACCAGCCGCGTCGTCGAGGAGAACACCGGCTGGTGGGCCGTTTTCCAGATCGACGGCTATTGGGGCGGCCACGTGGTCCTGCTGGACTCCGACAACATGAAATGGTACGGCACTGCGTGGCATTCGGATCACAATCAGTACCTTTACCAGTGGTAGTCCGCGGCTGGGCTCGATAGCCGAGAAATCCAGGCCGCGCACAACGGCTCCTTGCGGCAGTGGGCGTGGCGGCGATATCCGTAGCGTCGTCGGTGGCCGGCTCGACATCGAGGCCGCTGCCGACTACAACGAGGTGGCGGGCGCCGAGTGCCGAAGCCTTACGGTCGTGGAACCGAAGCGCAAATCGTGCTGGCGCTGGAGCCAGGCGCGCCGCGCCCAGGCGTACCGTCCCAGCAGCCGCGCTCCTCTTTTGGCCACCCCGTAGCGCCAGCTCCCAGAGCGTGCGTCGCCCTGCCCCCTGGCCTCCCTGCGTTGCAGCTTCTGCGCCCGGAGCACCTCGGGCTCGCGCTCGGTCTGGATGGCGCGGCAGGCAGCGTCGATCGCCGCCGGGTCCACCGGGCCGCCCGCCAGCGGAACGAGATGGTTCGCGGCCACGATCACATCGCGGAGCGCAAGATTGATGCCTTGCGCGCGTACCGGCGACATGGGGTGTGCCGCATCTCCCAGCAGCAGCACCCCAGGTGCCGACCAGGAGGGCGCATGCCCGACCATCACGTTGAGCCGGATGGGCCCAACCACCTGGTCACGGCTGCCCAGCACGTGCTCGGCCAGCCAGCCGGGCGCTGACTGCACGGCGGCGTCGAGCCAGCGGTCTCCGCGGAACTCGGCCATCGCGCCCTTGGGCATGATGAGTCCGCACTGCAGCAGATCGTCCCATGAGGTGTAGGCGATGAGGGGATGCCGGCCCCGCCGCACCATGATGTGGAAGTCGCATCGTTCGCGCAGTGACGGCGGCGCCGGAAGTTTGAACCACAGCACGTCGTAGGCCTCGTGCGCCCGGGCCAGCGTCAATCCGCTGCGGGTGCGCACCGACGAGCCGCGCCCGTCGCAGCCGACGACCAGGTCCGCGGGCCATTCCACGGCCGCGTTCTCCTGCTGGGCCCGCACCCCTGCGATCCGGCCCGTCGTGTCCCGCACGACGTCGGCGAAGCGGGTGGCCGGGTGATAGGTGAAGGCGGGCCTGGTCAGCGCCTGCTCTATGACGCGCTCCAGGAGCTCGGCGGGCGATGCGACGCGGAATGCCTGCTCGCCGATCCGGTCGACCGGTTCGGGGATGGTGAACACCTCGTCGCCGTCGATGAAGATGCGCCACGTCTCGACCAGCCGACCGGGAATCTCGGCGAGCAGCGGGCCGAGGCCCATCTGGCCCAGCGCGTCGAGCCCGAGCGGCATGAGGCCTTCGCCGCGGAACACCCCGCCGCTGGACGTCTCCCTTTCCAACAGGCGAGTACGCACTCCGTGCCTGGCCAGCAACATGGCGAGCGTCGCGCCCGCCGGCCCGGCCCCGACCACCACGACCTCCACGTCGCCTCCTTCTTCCGCCTGGATGACGGCGTGGCTCGACTTTAAAGCAACTCTGCGTTGCATGCAACGTCGAGTTGCTTTAAGGGCGTCGAGCTGCCTTACTGGGAACGGTATGGAAGGCTCACCCTCACCACGGCGCCGCACCGGCGGCCGCAGCGCCCGCGTCACCCAGGCTGTGCACCGCGCCACGCTCGCCGCCCTCACCGCCAAGGGGTTGGCCGGCTTGTCCATCGAGGACATCGCCGCCAGAGCGGGGGTCAACAAGACGACGATCTACCGCCGTTGGGGCACCCGCGAAGCACTCCTGGCCGACGCCCTCAACGCGGGCACGACACGTCAGATCGCAATCCCCGACACCGGGAGCGTCCGCTCCGACCTGGCGGCGCTCGCCCGGCAGGTGCGCGACACCATCCTGGCACCCACCAACCGGAACCTGATGGTGGCGCTCGCCACGGGCGCCGGCCACGAGACCCTGGCCGACCTGGGCCCGCGCTATTGGGCCGGCCGCTTCGCCGCATCCCGCCCGATCGTCGAACGCGCGATCGCCCGCGGCGAGTTGCCGCCGGACACCGACCCCGACACGCTGATCATCCAGGTCGTCGGCCCGCTCTGGTTCAGCGTGTTCGGGCCAGGCCGGGTCCCCGACGACGCCTTCGTCGACAGGTGCGTCGACATCGTCCTCATCGGCACCTCACACCACGCCTGACGGCAGGGTCCGGGTGCGCCTCCGTCACGCGGACGGCTCGCGCCCTCGGTTGTGTGAGCGCGGCCTCCGGGGTCTCCGGCTCGTGATTCCATGATCACCTATGGACGCAGCCGAAACGACCGTACGCAGGAGATGGCTCAAGCTCCTCGTACCCCTGCTCGCCATTTTCCTCCTCCTTGGAGCGGTGGGCCTGTACCAGCTGATGAACGCCCGGACCTTCCAGCTGGCGGGAGAACTGACCGACCGCGTGACGACCGACGAGAAGGTCGTCGCCCTGACCTTCGACGACGGCCCCGACGAGCACACCCACGAGATCATCGACGTCCTCGCCGAGCAGCGCGTTCGCGCGACGTTCTTCGTCGTCGGCACCCACGTCGAGGCCCGGCCACAGGACGCGCGGGCGCTGGTCGCCGCAGGCCATCAGCTCGCCAACCACACCTACAGCCATCGGCGCATGGTCTTCGTCTCCCCCTCCACCGTGGCGAGTGAGATCGAACGCACCGATGCGGCCATCCGGTTGGCGGGGCAGCGCGGCGAGATCCTGTTCCGTCCGCCGACGGGCAAGAAGTTGCTGGTGCTACCGCTGTATCTGGCCGACAACCGGAGGCGAACGGTGATGTGGGACGTGGAGCCGGACTCGGGCAAGAGTCCGACCGCCCCCGAGATCGTCGCGGCTGCACGCGAGCAGACGAGGCCAGGATCGATCATCCTGCTCCACCCCTGGTACGGCAGCGGGCAGAACACTCGCGAGGCCATCAAGGACCTGATCGCCGGCCTCCGTGAGCAGGGATACCGGTTCGTCACGGTCTCAGAGTTGCTCGCTCTGCAACGTCGCTGACCTGACCATCGCCGATCTCGTCGGGCACGCGGGCAGCGGCGTCACAGAAGCGGTCGGGCTTCAGGCGAGGTCGAGAATCGGGATCAGCTGCTCCTCCTCATACGTCAGATGCGCTTCGAGCTCGTCGACGAGCCGCTCGATCTCGGCCCGTACCTTCAGCGGATAACCGTAGCGGGGCTCGGAGGGTACGGCGCTGTGCCAAGTTTCCTTTAAGTAAGCCAACTAACTCAGAATCGAGAGATCCATCGTGATCGTTGTCACGGGAGCCACCGGAAATATCGGCCGCACGCTGGTCCAGATCCTCGCCGAGCAGGGCCACGAGGTGACCGCCGCCTCCCGCCGCATCACCGATGGCGACGTGCCGCCCGGCGTCCGCGCGGTCTCCGCCGACCTCTCCCAGCCGTCCGCCGACCTGCCCTCCGCGGCGGATGCGCTCTTCCTGCTCGTCGGCGGGGACCTGATGATGGCCGGCGACCCCGCTCGGGTCGTCGCCCCGTTCGCGGGTTACGGAAAGATCGTCCTGCTCACTTCCCCACGAAGGCCATCTACGAACTGACCGGCCCCATGCCGACCACCCCACGCCGGCGCGCGGCCGCCATCGGGGACGCCATCGGCGAGCCCGTCGCCTTCATCGACCAGACCCAGGAAGAGGCCCACGCCCAGATGCTCACGTTCATGCCCGCCCCGGTGGCCGACACCACCCTCGACATCCTCGGCACCCCTACCGTCCGCGAACGGACCGTCAGCCCCGATGTCCAGGAGATCCTCGGCCGTGCTCCCGCCCCCTTCGCCGACCGGGCCAAGCGCAACGCCACGGTCTTCCGCTGATGCCAAGCCCTGCGGCCAGGAGCAGGCACCCCTGACGGGGATGAGCCCGCGCTGCCCGTGGTGCGGCTGGAACTGCGGTTGGTGACGGAGCTCCTGCGCGACCGCCCTGATCGGTACGAATCCCTCCTCGACCACCTGGCGGCGCACTCGTTCGACGCCGAACTGCTGGGAAGGGCCATGGACGCTCACGACCTCCCGCCGGAACGCCGGCATCTCGTCAACGCCCGCCTCACCGGCGTGTCCCGAAGCTGACTCCAGAGTCGCGGAGCCGGTTCAGCGGACTCGGTCGTAGACCAGGGCCATCACGCCGAGATCGCCGGCCTCCTGGTAGGTGAGCCGCCACTTCGACGGCGGGAGGCCGTCGTCGAACAGCCGCAGCCCGCCTCCGGCGATCTCCGGGATGAGGACGAGGTACATCCGGTCGAGCAGGTCGGCCGACAGCAGCGCCTTGGTGACGCTGGGGCTGGTGTTGACGAGGATGTCGCCCTCGCCGTCGGCCTTGAGCTCGGAGACGAGATCGGCGGCGGGGGCGTTCACCACGCGGGTCCGTTCCCACGGCGCCTCGGTCAGGGTGGTCGACAAGACCACCTTCTCGGTGTCGACCAGCCACTTGGCATAGCCGCGGTCGCGCGGATCGGCGTTGTCGTCGGCGGCGACCGGCGGCCAGTACCCCATGAACCCTTCGGCGAGGACCCGGCCGAGTACGGCGGTGGTCGCGTTCTCCCGCATGCGGGTCATCTGGTCTCGCGCCACGTCGGTGGTCGCGTACGAGGCGAACGTGGCGAAGTCGGTGGGCCCGCCGGCGCCGTGGTAGCGTCCGTCGAGGCTGATGACCAGGTTGGCGGTGACTTTGCGGCCAGCGGTCTGCTCCGTCATATCGTGCTCCTTGTGTCGCTGTCGTGCTCGGTGCCGTCGGTGTTGTGGGGATCTGCGGCGAGGGCCGCCGTGAGTCGGTCGAGGCTCTGGCCGAAGCCGATCTCGATGCCGGCGATGAAGTCCGCCGAGTCGGTGGTGCTGTCGGTGATCCGGTAATGGACCTCCAGGTCGGCGCCCGTTTCGGTGTGCCGGAGGTCGAAGTCGAGGTGGCCGGTGAAGGCGAGGCCGCCGTCGGGTAGCAAGGGGGAGAGCCGGTAGGCCAGGTGCTCGCCGGGGCGTACGTCGTCGACGACACCCTGCGCGCGCCCGACGACCAGGTCAGAGTCGTCGAGGTCCTCGGCATCGCGGTATTCCAGGACGATCCGCCCGCCCGGTCGCGCCTCGAACACGAACTCCGAGACGCGCAGCCCGTCGGGCGCCCACCAGCGGGCGAGTGGCGATGCGTCGGTCAGGTGGCGCCAGATCTGCTCGGGGCGTCCTGTCAGAGAGCGGCGGAAGCGGAACGAGCGGCCGTCGGCCCATCCCGGCGCCCGCGCGGCCTGCCGCTCGGCGTGGAGGCCTACCCCGTAACGGTCATACGTCTCGCGTGGGCCTCCGCCCCGGTCCGCGGTGTCCGCGAGCCGATGCAGCACAGCCGCCAGATCCCGCAGAGGGCCGGGCTGGAGCGCGTACACGCGACGCTGGCCGGTGCGCTGGGAGACGACGACACCTGCACGTTCGAGGGTCTGCAGGTGCTTGGTCGTCTGCGGCTGACGCGCCTCGGCGAGTTGGGCCAGGACGCCGACCGACCTGGGCCGCTCGGCCAGCAAAGTCACGAGCCGCCAGCGGGCCGGGTCGGCCAGTGCGGCGAGGAGTGCCTCCATGAGTGAGAAGTATTCACTTCAAAGAATATTCGTGTCAAGGAATATTTGGGACGATCGGCATTGAGGAGCACAGGGCCGCGTCCGACTGGCCAGCAGGCGACGGTCGCCGGCGTCGTCGGCCAGCAACTCGCCGTGGATTCCAGCGGCGAGGCACTCCGGGCCGGTCGTCGCTGCTGTCGCCGGCAAATCCGTCCGCTCCTCGGTCGGGCCCCGTGAGGTTGCATCCGGGCCGCCCTCGAGAAGGCTGGCCTCAGCGGCGCCCCGCCTCCTTCGATTGCGCGGTCTGCGCTACGAGCTCGTCAAGCATGCCGGCGGCATTCGCGGCCGGCACCGCGCTCGGCGTGAAGGAGGTGTGGTCCTGGAAGTCGTCGGCGAGGGTCAAGGCGACCGTCGTGGGCATGGCGACGACTTCCAGGTCGCCGAGGATCTGCCGCAGGTGTTCGACGGCTCGAGTACCGCCTTGGATGCCGTAGCCGACGAATCCCGCGGCCTTGCCGTTCCACTCGGCGTACAGGAAGTCGATGGCGTTCTTCAGCGCGCCGGGAACCGAGGCGTTGTACTCCGGGGTCACGAAGATGTACGCGTCGAAGGTGCCGATCTTCTGTGCCCAGGCATGGGTGTGAGGGTGACTGTAGTGGCCGGCGCGTGGCGGGACGGGCTCGTCCAGATGGGGCAGCGTGTAGTCAGCGATGTCCACGACCTCGAAGGTCGCGTCGTCGCGGCGGGCGGCGAGATCGTGCACCCAAGCCGCGACGGCTTCGGCCTTGCGGCCCGGGCGGGTGCTGCCGACGATGATCGCCACCTTCGGTCTGCTGGTGCGTTGGGATTGGTCGGCGGCGGGCGGTGGGATCGTGGATCGCATAACGGGTTGCCTTCCGGAACGCGCGTGTACGTGTCTGGCTTGGGCCTCGAACCGTTGATCGGGGTCAGGGGAAGCGGTAGGCGCCCACTTCCTGCAGCACGGTGACGGCAGGAGGCTCGTCGCACCGCTCCTCCAGGGTGGCCCTGTAGTGCTGGAAGGCCTCCACCTGCTGCAACACCCCGGGGCCGTCGGCCATCTCGGCCACGTCCACGAAGGTCACGCCGTCGTCGAGCCGGAAGGTGGCGTAGCGCAGGCCCTCTGGCCGAACCGCGTGCATGTCCTCGTAGACGGCACGCAGCAACTCCAGTTCGCGCTCCACCTGATCGGGTTTGATCTGCCAGCGGATCATCACATGCACAACGGGCTCCTCGCATTCGCTGTCGGGATCGGCCGTCACCATCCTGCGGTGACCCTCGATTTCGAACGACAGCATGTATTTTAAAATACACGCTGTCAACTCAATGCTAGGATGAGGCCCATGGCCACCCGGAAGTACGAACAGCGCCTCCGCGCAGAGGCGGCGCAGGAGACCCGGCGCCGCATCCTCGACGCGGTCTACCAACGGCTGCGCGAAGCGCCATCGGAACCGGTCAACATCGATCGCATCGCCCGCATGGCACGCGTCGCGCGCCCTACCGTTTATCTCGTCTTCGGCTCCCGCGCCGGGCTCTTCGACGCGGTCGGCGCGGACCTGCTGCAGCGCGGAGGCTTCGACCGCATGCTCCAGGCGTCGGCCCATCCCGACGCCCGCGAGGCGCTGCGGGGCGCGATCCACTCGATCGTGGAGATGTACGCGGCCCACCGGGACGTGTTGCGCGTGCTTGCGTCGATGGCACTGCTGAACGCCGCCGCGGTAGGCGGCGCGGTGCAGCGGATGGAGCAAGGCCGCGCCGCCGGAATGGACGAGCTGGCTCAGCGCCTGGACGAGCAGGGGGTGCTGCGCCCTGACGTCACCCTCGGCCAGGCCACCGACCTGCTCTGGCTGCTGACCAGCTTCGACAGCTTCGACCTGCTGCACACCGGCCGCAACCTCCCCCTCGACCAGACCGCGACGATACTCGCCACCACCGCCGAACGAAGCCTGTGCCGATAACGGCTCCGCCCCGGCCGCCTTCCGCGCAGGCCCTTCGTGACGGGAACGTCGACTCGGCACCTCCCGGGCCTCACCGGACACCCGCTCCGCACCTCCCGAACCAGATGCGGGCCGAGGGCATGTGCACGTCGGCCCGGTAGAGCTCGGCGTTCACGTCCACGTGCGCGTATTCCGCGCCCCACTGCTTGGCGATGACCGTCTTCAGGTAGTCCCTCAGGCCGTCGGGGGTCGTTGGCAGTCCGCTCAGCGCGGCCCGCGTCATGGGCTTGCCCACCGACGAGTCGATTGCATCACCGTGCACCCGCGTGGCCACGGGCTCGCCCGGCTTGCTCCGCGTCTTGAAGGACTTGCCGCGCTTGGTGACGGTTGTGCCCGGGTAGGTCCAGCTGTGCGGAGAGCCGGCCGCCCGCCACGCCTCCTCGTCCTGCGGCGTCGCCGGTTTGATCCCCAGGTTCTGGTTGATGAACCAGGTGGGCTTGCCTGGTACTTGAGAAACCCACGTCTCGAGAGAGAAGCAGGAACCAACCGGGGAACTCACTGTGGCGGACCGCCACTGTGAGCGGACGGCGGCCTTCGATGATGCGGCGGCGGTACTCCAGAGCGGTCGCCGGCGCAGGGGGAGGCCAGCGGTGCGTGGGAACGATCACGTCGCGATCCCATTCGTCCGGGTGGTCTGGCCACCAGCGCTCGTCTGCCGAGCCTCGCCGACGTCGCGACGTGGCTGCGGCACCGCCTTCACGCCCCCGTGAAGCTCGTGCACTGCGCAGGCAGACCGCTCCCCCGGGATATGAGGAGAAACCGAAACTGGTCATGGTCGCCACCGCACTGGTTCCCTCGGCCATGCACATCGCGGTTCCCAGAGGACGCTGCCGCCCCACCATTTCCAGACAGCCGACACCTCGGCCGACGTCCTCGAAATCCCGGCAGAGCAGGTCGACCGCAGGCCGCCCCCGGATCGGAGCAGGGCACCACTCATCCCAGAGCCGCAAGTCAGATCACGCGGTCGCAGCACCCAGTTCGGCGTCGGCTTCGCCATGCCCAACGACGCGAGGGCGGTCCTCGACCAGCGGTCTGACTATCTCGGCGTCAGTGACCTCGGCCAGCGGCCGAGCCGACCGCCGGACCATGCTTCAGCCTGCCCGATGTGTCGGCCCGGATGACGTACCGGATCACGTGCGTCGAGGTCGTCCTGGACGCCCACTACTTCGCCACCGGCCTCTCCAACGCCTCCCTCTTGCGCGTCCACCTGTCCGACGCGCCCTGACCCACCGTCGGATGTGATCCGAGCCACACCTTGTCACAAGCCTTCTTCGTCCGGCGACTTGTGTGCGAACCGCGAACGAACGGAGCAGAGACCATGACCAAGCACACCGGCGGCCGGACGGAAGTCATCGTGATCGGCGGTGGATACGCCGGCGTCCTCGCGGCCAACCGCCTGACCCGCCGCGACGACGTGGCCGTGACCCTCGTCAACCCGCGCCCGGCCTTCGTCGAGCGGATCCGCCTGCACCAACTGGTGGTGGGGTCCGACGACGCGGTCGTCGACTACAAGGACGTCCTGAGCGAACGCGTCAAGCTCGTGGTCGACGCCGCGACCGGGATCGACCGGGAGGCCCGCACCGTCTCGCTGGCCAACGGCGGCACGGTCGGGTACGACCACCTGATCTACGCGGTGGGCAGCCGCAGCGGCGCACCGGAGGTGCCCGGCGCGGACAGGTTCGCCTACCCGATCGCAACCCTGGAGGAGGCCGAGCGGCTGCGCCAGGCCGTGACCGCCGCGCCCGCCACCGCGGCGCTGACGGTCGTCGGCGGCGGCGCCACCGGCATCGAGACCGCGGCCGAGCTCGCCGAGGCGGGCCGTACCGTCACCCTCGTGTGCGGAGGACAGCTCGGCCCCTACCTCCACCCGAACGGCCGCCGCTTCGTCGCCAAGCGGCTGGCGGCCCTCGGCGTGACCGTCCTCGAAGGCCCCGGCACCAAAGCGGCGTCCGTGACGGCCGACGCCGTGCACCTCGCCGACGGCCGCGAGGTGCGCGGCCACCTGACCATCTGGACCGCCGGCTTCGGCGTTCCCGACCTGGCCGCCCGCAGCGGCCTCAGCACCGACGAGGCGGGCCGCCTCCTCACCGACGAGACCCTGACCAGCATCGACGACGACCGCATCGTCGCCGCCGGGGACGCGGCCTCGCCCTCGGGCCTCGCTTACCGGATGGGCTGCCAATCCGCCGTCCAGCTCGGCCCGCACGCCGCCGACGCCGTGCTTCGCCGGATCGAGGGCGGACGGCCCCAACCCATCAGCGTCGCCTTCGCCGGGCTGTGCGTCAGCCTCGGCCGCGGCGCCGGCATCTTCCAGTTCGCGCGCAAGGACGACACCGCCATCCGGTTCTACGTCGGCGGCCGCCCGGGCGCGCGCCTGAAGGAGTTCGTTGTCTCCCACACCGTCAAGGCGCTCTCCGCCGAGGCGCACAAGCCTGGCGCACGCGTCCTGAAGGCCAAGGACGACACCCGGCAGCAGCGCGTCCAGGCCACGCGCGCGGGCCGGTCCGCGCGCTTGTCGTAGCTCCCTGGAGCGCAGGCGGCCCAAGCACCATGGAAGGATTCGAAGATGCGAGACCACGCCGCTGACCCGGCGACCGAGGCCTTCATCGCCCATCGCAACCTGCTGTTCACCGTTGCCTACGAGATCCTCGGCTCGGCGGCCGACGCCGAGGATGTCCTGCAGGAGACCTGGCTGCACTGGGTCGAGGTCGATATGGCACAGGTCCGCGACCAGCGCGCGTTCCTCGTGCGCGTCACGACCCGGCGGGCGCTCGACCGGGTGCGGGCCCTGCGGCGCCGCAAAGAGGCCTACGTTGGCCCCTGGCTGCCCGAGCCGCTGCTCACCGCGCCGGACGTCGCCGAGAACGCCGAGCTGGCCGAGAGCATGTCCATGGCCATGATGCTCGTCCTGGAGACCCTCTCGCCCACCGAACGGGCCGTGTTCGTCCTGCGCGAGGTCTTCGACCTCGGCTACGACGAGATCGCCGAGGCGGTCGGCAAGACCCCCGCCGCAGTCCGCCAGATCGCCCACCGCTCCCGCAAACACGTCGACGCCCGCCGCCCTCGCGAAGTGATCTCCTCGCGGCAGGCCCAAGCCGCCCTCGCATCGTTCCAGCACGCCGTGGAGACCGGCGACCTGCAGGGCCTGCTCGACGTGCTCGCCCCCGACGTCGTCCTGATCAGCGACGGCGGCGGCGTCAGGAGCGCCGCGCTGCGACCCGTCACGGGCCTGGCAAAGGTAGGCCGTCTCCTCCTCGCCGGCCTCAACGACAAGGAAGGCGCGCTCACCGGCGAGCCCACCACCATCAACGGCAATCCGGCGCTCCTCCTGCGCGTCTCCGGCGAGATCGACAGCGTCATGGCGATCCGTGTCGAGGACGGCTTCGTCACCAGCATCTACTTCGTCCGCAATCCCGCCAAGCTCACCCACATCGCCGCCGCCACACCGCTCACCCTGAGCTGATACCGGAACGGCCCGCGGCCCCGCGGAGCGTGGCGGCGGCCTCGGCAGCCCGGAACGGCGCCGACTGCCGGGTGTCGTCGGCCTGGATGGCGTGATCGGAAATCAGTGCGCACACGCGGACTCGCACGTGCCGAACCGCTGGTGCCCGGTCCCGCCGGTGTCACCTCCCGGCCGAACGCACATTGAGGAGTTGCGCGTACTCGTCTACGTTCAGGTGTTGCCCCTTGAGCTGAGAAGTGATCTCGGCGTCAAGGATGTCCAGAGCGAGCAGCCCGTCCCCCCGCTCCTTCGCGTGCCGCCTGATGTGCGCCTCGGTGGCGGGTCCACGTGGTCCTGCCAGTCTGGTGCGTACGTCGCGCCGCCGTGCGGGCCGAGCGGGAGCACGATGCCCGGCGGGCCGGGCCGGTAGACGGTCAGCCCGCCGCTACCGTGGAGAAGGGCGCGGATGTTGGCCGCGATCACCGCCGCGTGGCCTATCGCCGTTCCGGCCTGTTTGGGCTCCTGGATCGCGGTGATGTCGCCGAGCGCGAATACCCGTTGCAGACCGGGCAGGCGCAGATCGTCGGTGACCGCGAGCCGGCCTCCGGCCTGCCGCGCCGTGGCCAGGTCGCCGGTCAGGTAGCCGGTGTCCGGGCCGGCGCCGAAGCAGCGGAACCAGATGTCGGCGCTGAGCTGTTCGCCGGAGTGCAGGGTCGCGGCGAACGTCTCGGCCTCACCGGGTTCGGATGAGGGCTGCTCGCGCAGTTGCGCGCCGAGGACGACCCGGATGCCCATCGCGTCGAGTTGACGGCGCAGTTCGGCTCTGAACTCATCGGAGTAGCCGCCGGGGACGATCTCGTGTCCCGGATCGACGATGGTGACCGACTTGTCCGCCCAGGCTGTTTTGATCTCCCCGGCCAGTTCGAGCCCGACCGGGCCGGCGCCCAGCAGCAGGACTCGGTGGGCCTGCGCGAGAGCTTCGCGGGTCGCGTGGTACTTCTTCTTGGCGGTGGTGCTGTCCTCGACGTCGACCTTGGCCGGGAAGGGGTAGGCCGAGCCCGTCGCCAGAACGATGTAGTCGGCCTCGATCCGCGTACCCGATCTCAAGATGACGGACGTCTCGTCCACCTGCACGGCCCTGTCCCGGATGACCGTGCCGCGGGTCAGCAGCCGGTCGTAGGCGAGGAACAGCCGGTCCGTCCATCGCGGGTCGGTGAGGCCGCGTAGTGCGGCGACATTGTGGACGAAGGTGTCCCGAGGTTCGATGAGCACCACGTCCGTGACGCTGTCGAGCTCTTTGGCGACGGTGATGCCGCCGTATCCGCCTCCGACGACGGCCACAGTCGTACGCATGAGGTGTTCCTTCTCGTCTCTCACAGCAGGGTGGTCGGGGTGACGGCGCCCACCTGCAGCACGGCGTCGAACCATTCGTCCAGCCGGCCGGTCGTCAGGTAGTGCTCGGGGTCGGCTTCGGCGTCGTAGATCCCACCGATGACGCGCAGCTTGTGCGGGCCGCGAAGCCAGTCGTTCACCGGCTCCGGGCGCGGGGCACGCAGGTCGAGCAGGTAGCGGTCAGGACCGGCCGCGGCCAGCATGGCGTCGGCCGACCCGGACATCGGATCGGGCGCCCGCTGACCCGGATGGAGGCCGCTCACATCGCCGCGGGCGAAGGCGATCAGCAAGGAGAAGTAGCCGCCGCCCAGTCGTTCGCGCAGTTCGTTGCCGACGCTCTGGAAGGGTTCGAGCAGGGCGGCTGGGATGACGCGGGCCGCGTTCGCGGTGAACGAGATGCCCTCCCAGTAGGCGATCTTCGTTGCCCCGTCGCGCAGCAGCGAGGTCAGCGTGGCGATCGAGCGGCGCCGGGTCACGCCGTAGTCGAACCCGCCCCCGGCGAAGCCGCCGGCGTGCCAGTCGAGGATGAGCCTGGCCTTCTCCAGCGCGGCGCCGGGGTCGGGCAGCGCGGCCACCAGGTCATAGGCGTCGCGTGCGTGGTCGGCAAAGGGACGCCCCGGATGGCTGCCTCGCGCGTGCTGCACGTGTTCGGGCACCTCATGGGCGGTCACGATCGTGTCGTAGTGGTAGCGCAGATCGTGGAGCCGGTCGGGACGTACGCCGGCCACGTGCTCGATGACGGCCCGGTAATCCGAGACCCGCGCGGACGGAGGATCCAGCCCCACCATCCGTAGCGGGTCCGACGGATGCCGCCGGTTGAACGCCCGCGCCCACTCGATGACGGCGAGCAGCTCCTCGGTGCGCCATGGGGTCCACAGGTCGGACAGCGCCGCACGGGCGTCTTCCTCACCGCCGCGGATGTAAGCGTTCACCCGCTCGACCGCTGTCTCGTCGTCCTGGATCGCGAGGACGCGGAAGCCCAGGTCCTCGACGAGGAGGCGGAGCACCCGATGCCCCTGCGTCACCACCTCGTGCGCCGCGCGGGTCGGCTCGCCCACACCCACGATCACCGCATCGGCCAGCAGGTCTCGGAGCGGGTTTAGGTCGGTAAGCGCTTCGGCCGGGTCGGTGGTCCGCAGCTCGCGTGCGTGCTCAGCCACCCAATGTCTTGTTGTCGTCATTGCCGTGGTTTCTGCTGCACGTGCCATGAAAACAAGGCTAGAAGGGAGGCGTGAGACAATGAATACTTGATTGTGGCAGTTTTATACGCGAACGTATCAATGCAGAGAGACGTTGAGATGGACATCGTCAGCGACGTGATCTCCGTCGTGCGGGTGGGCACCCCAGGCGGGGAGCGGGTCGAATGGCGGGCGCCGTGGCGCCAGGACTTCCCCGACCAGCCGGGAACGGCCGGCCTCCTGGTGGTGCTCCATGGCACGTGCTGGCTGATCGAGAACGCCGCCGAACCCACGCACCTGGCTCCTGGCGACGTCGTGTTCTCCCCGCACGGCGACGGGTACGCCCTGGCCGACAGCGCGGCCACGACGGCGGCCGGCAACGAACCCGCGACGGCCTCACCCACCACCGTCACCCTGTGCGGCGGCTACGAGCTCAGCCCCGAGTGGACCCACCCCCTCCTGCGCGAACTGCCCGGGACCATCCACATCCCGGCCCGCCCGGGCCACCACGCAGGGCTGCGGGCAGCCGTGGAGGTCCTCGGCGCCGAGGTCGACAGCCGTCGCCTGGGCGCCGCCGCCCTCTTGCCCGTGGCGCTCGACATGCTTCTCCTGTACGTCCTGCGAGTCTGGTTCGAGGCGCACCCCCGAGGCGAGACCGCGACGGGCTGGGCCGCAGCGCTGGCAGCGCCGGACATCAGCGCCGCGCTCAACGCCATGCACGACGACCCGGCCCACCCATGGACCGTGCAGGAACTGGCCGACAGGGCAAGGCTGTCCCGGGCCACGTTCTCCCGCCGTTTCGGCTCCCTCACCGGCCAGCCACCCCTGACCTATCTGACCTGGTGGCGCATGACCATGGCCGCCCGGCTCCTCCGCGAACCCTCCTCCTCCCTGGACGCCGTGGCCGCCCGCGTCGGCTACACCTCGACGTTCGCCTTCGCCAACGCCTTCAAAAGGCACTTCCGCCTCGCGCCAGGTAAATACCGCCATCAGGCCCAAGCACGCGTCAGACCGGCAGCGATCGCCCCCGCAACAGCTGAATGACCGCCTGAACCCGGGCTGCCATTTCTCATGCGAGGGGCCGCCGTCCTCATCGCCGAGGTAACCGGCCTGCGCGCCGACCTGGCCGGCACCCGCTACCAGCGCGCCAGCCGAGGGCTTCGCCATGCCATCAGGCCATTCACCACGCCCACACGACCGCGTGACAGCACCCGAGCCACTCATCTCGCCGACTCTCGGAACCCCGAACCCGGACGAACCAGATTCGGGAAACTCCTGAAACGACAAGATCCCGCCTGATCGCGATGATCAGACGGGATCCCGTCAACTTCAATCCAGCCGTCTCGCGAACGGCTTCTGGTGGAGATGAGGGGATTCGAACCCCTGACCCCTTCGATGCGAACGAAGTGCGCTACCGGACTGCGCTACATCCCCAAGGACTCGACCAGATTAGCAAACTCCGGAGGGTCCTCGCGCCACCGTTTCAGTCGCCCACCGCTCGCTTGGGCGGTTCAGCGTACTGATCGAACAGCACATCCGTGTGGTGCGAGGCGAAATCGATGATTTCGGCCTCCGCCTCCTCGACGACCCGCCGCTGCTCACGTGCCCGCCGCTGCCGCTCAGCGCGCACCCGACCGGCACGTTCGCGCCGTTCCCTGTCGACCTGTACGGCGATGCGGAGAAAGGCCATGTACGCCAGCATGATGACGACGGAGGGGGCGACCCCCCACCATGGGATCATCTTGACCGCTGCCGTGACGACCGAGGCCAGCACCAGCAGGGCGGTGAAGAAGAGGAGGCGGCGCCGGCGGGCCACGATGATGGCGCGGCGGCGGAGCCGGAACTGGCGGACGTCGACCTTCTCGACCTCCATCGGCACGGCCCCGTCGTCCTCGTCGGCGTCGGAGGGGTCGAGGTTGTCGAGGTCGGGCAGCTGGTGCTCGCCGGTGTAGTGCTCTTCGAGTTCGGCGAGTTCGGCCAGGTTGGTCTTGTCCCTGCGCAGCCACATCGGGATCAGGACGCAGAGCCACATCACGACGATGGCGAAGTAGAGGAGGATGCTCACGGGCACCTCCGGGCAGCACGAAGACGCGAGTGTGCTGGTTGCGTCTTCAATGTGCTCACGTCACGCACCGTAAGACCGCGTGTCACTAATTGACGAGCATTCGGTGCGGTGTGTCGCGAGATCGTCAAACCTCTTCGACGGGAGAACCGCCGTGAGTGGCCGACTCGCGCGCACGACGCCACTGCACGAGAAGGCCGCCAGGAACGTCCTCGACGGTCAACGCGTAACAGATGTGGTCGCGCCAGGCTCCATCGATGTGGAGTTGGCGCCGCCGAATGCCTTCTTCCCGGAATCCGAGCTTCTCAACCACCCTGCGGCTGGCTTGGTTCTCGGGGCGGATGTTCGCCTCCAGCCGGTGCAGGCCGGTGGTGAAGAAACAGTGGTCGACGGCCATGGCCAGCGCGGTGGGGGTGATGCCCTTGCCGGCCAGCGCGCCGTCGATCCAGTAGCCGACCTGGGCGGAGCGGGCGGATCCCCAGACGACCGCGCCGACGGTGAGCTGCCCCGCGAAGCGCCCGTCGTACGTGACGACCCAGGGCAGCGCGAGCCCCTGCCTGGCCTCGCGGCGCAGGGTGCCGACCACGGAGATGTAGGGGCCGAGACCGGTCCTGAACAGCGGCGTCTCCGGGTTGCTCGGCTCCCAGGGACGCAGCCAGTCGGCATTGCGCAGCCGGGTCTCGCGCCACATGCGCACGTCGCTCAGCCGCAGCGGCCGCAGGCCGACCGGACCTTCCCTGAGAGTCGCCGGCCAGCCACGAAGTCGATCCACGCTTTCATCATCCCCCCATCGGACATGATGTCGCCACGGGGTCAGCGATCGAGGATGCGGATCGTGGTCAGCGCGGGTGATCGCCGCCCTGGATCTGATCGACCGCGTGCCGCAGAATCGGCGCGAGTACGGCAATGCCGTCGCGTACGCCGCCGGAAGATCCCGGCAAATTTACGATCAAGGTTGTGCCCGCCTGCCCGGCCAATCCCCGGGATAGTACGGAAGTAGGCACTTTTTCGCGATTTGCCTGGCGAATGGCCTCGGCTATCCCCGGAACCTCCCGGGTGATCACCCTGGCCGTCATCTCGGGCGTCAGGTCGAGCGGCGTCAGACCGGTGCCGCCGGTCGTGACGATGACGTCGAAGCCTTCCGCCACGCCGTCGCGCAGCGCCCGCTCGACCGCCTCGCCGTCGGGCACCAGCACGGGGCCCTCGACGCTCTCGCAGCCGGCTTCGCCGCGCAGCAGGTCGACCAGGATGGGGCCGGATTTATCGGCATAAACCCCGGACGACGCCCGGTTCGACACCGTGATCACGAGAGCCCGCATCACGCCGGATCCCGGGTCCAGCGGCCGGTCTTCCCGCCCAGCTTCTCCTCCACCCGCACGTCGGTGATCACCGCGCCCGGATCGACGGCCTTGACCATGTCGATCAGCGCCAGCGCGGCCACCGAGACCGCTGTCAGCGCCTCCATCTCCACGCCGGTGCGGTCGGCCGTCTTGACCCGGCACGTGATCGCCACGCCCCAGTCTTCGACCTCCAGCGTGACCTTCACGCCGTGCAGCGCGATCGGATGGCAGAGCGGGATCAGGTCGGGGGTGCGTTTCGCCCCCATGATGCCCGCGATCCTGGCCACGCCCAGCGCGTCGCCCTTGGGCATCTCGCCCGACCGCAGCAGCGCCACCGTCTCGGCCGTCAGCAGCACCCGGCCGCTCGCCGTGGCGGTGCGGGCCGAGACGTCCTTGGCGGACACGTCGACCATGCGGGCGGCGCCGGTCTCGTCGATGTGGGTCAGCTCGCTCACAGCTTGATCACCTCCACCGTGGCGCCCGCGGCCACCTCGGTGACCTCCTCGGGAACCACGATCAGCGCGTCAGCCACCGCCAGGGCGGCAAGTTGGTGGGAGCCCTGCCCGTGCACCGGCGTCACCGTGCCGTCGGGCGCGAGCGCGCCACGCAGGAACGACCTCCGCCCGGACGGCGAACGCAAGGGAGCCGCGGCTCTGGCGGTCACGAGCTCCGGCATGCCGCTGGGCAGGCCGCGCATCTTGTCGAGCGCCGGGCGTACGAACAGCACGAAAGACACGAAGGACGACACCGGATTGCCGGGCAGAGCGAAGATCGGCACCTGGTCGTCCCCCAGGACGCCGAACCCCTGCGGCATCCCCGGCTGCATGGCCACCTTCTCGAACCGGACCGTCCCCAGCGGCGACAGGGCCTCCTTGACCGGTTCGTACGCCCCCATCGAGACCCCGCCGCTCGTGATGATCGCGTCGGCGCGCACGAGGTGGGTGTCGAGCCGGTCGAGCAGCTCGGCCGGATCGTCGGCGACCGAGCCCGCGCGGTAGCCTTCGGCGCCCGCCTCCCGAACGGCCGCCGTCAGGGTGTAGCTGTTGGACTCCCAGATCTGCCCGGTGGCCAGCGGGGATCCCGGCTCGACCAGCTCGGCGCCCGTGGAGAGGACCACGACCCTGGGCCGCGGCCGCGCCATCACCCTGCGCCGCCCCACCCCGGCGATGATGCCGAGCTGCGCGGGACGGATCACGGTGCCCGCCTTGAGCACCACGTCGCCCGCCCGGACGTCCTCCCCCGCCCGCCGGATCGCGTTGCCGGGCTCGGCGCGGCGGTCGATGCGCACGGAGACGGTGCCGCCGTCCGTCCATTCCACCGGCACCACGGTGTCGGCTCCCGCGGGCAGCGGCGCCCCGGTCATGATGCGTACGGCATGGCCGGGCCCGACGGCCCGCAACTCGGTCGACCCGGCCGCCACGTCGTCGATGACCGGCAACGTAACCGGAATTTCCGACAAGTCGTCAGCCCGTACGGCGTACCCGTCCATGGCCGAGTTGTCGAACGGCGGCAGCGGCACCGGCGACGACACGTCCTCGGCCAGCGTCGCCCCCAGCAACTGCTCCAGGTCGAGCTCCAGGGGCGCCAGCGGACGCACAGTGGCCAGGATGTCGGCCAGATGCGCGTCAACCGATTTCATCGAGGAACTCCCGCAACCACGGCACGAAATCCGGCGCCAGATCCTCCCGGTCCGCCGCGAACTTCACCACCGTCCGCAGATAGTCGAGTTTGTCGCCCGTGTCATAGCGCCGCCCTCTGAACAGCACCCCGTGCACGGGCCCGCCCTCCGAGGAGCCGCGGGCGGCGAGCGTGCGCAGCGCGTCGGTGAGCTGGATCTCGCCACCGCGCCCCGGCGGGGTGTCCTCCAGCACCGCGAACACCGCGGGATCGATCACGTAGCGGCCGATGATCGCCCAGTTGGACGGCGCCTCGTCGGCCGGCGGCTTCTCCACCAGGTCGGTGACCCGCACGACGTCGTCCTCGGCGGTCGCCTCGATGGTCGCCACGCCGTACTGCGAGACCTGCTCCTTGGGCACCTCCATCAGCGCGATCACACTTCCGCCGAACGTGTCGCGCACCTGGATCATGCGCTTGAGCAGCGGGTCGCGGTGGTCGATCAGGTCGTCACCGAGCAGGCAGGCGAACGGGTGGTCGCCCACGTGCTGCTTGGCGCAGAGCACCGCGTGGCCGAGACCCTTCGGCTCGCCCTGGCGTACGTAGTGGAGCGTCGCGAGCGAGGCGGGCTCGCGAACCTGGGACAGCCGGTGCTCGTCGCCCTTGGCCTCGAGGGCCTCCTCCAGCTCGAACGCCCGGTCGAAGTGATCCTCGATTGACCGTTTATTCTTGCCGGTGACCATGAGCACGTCGAGGAGCCCCGCCGAGGCGGCCTCTTCAACGACATACTGGATCGCGGGCTTGTCGACGATGGGCAACATCTCTTTCGGTGTCGCCTTGGTCGCCGGGAGAAACCGGGTGCCCAGACCCGCGGCGGGCACGACGGCTTTCGTCACAGGGTCGAAGTCAGCCATGAGTAGACCCTAGTGGAGGCACCTGTGGACAAGCTCAACCTGCGCCGCGAGCTTAACGCGGCGCGTAGTGCACTCTCCCCCGAGCAACTACGGGCAAACGCCGTCAAGGTCCGTGAAACGCTGCTCGAACAACCGTGGGTCCAGATGGCCGGTCTGGTGGCCTGCTACTGGTCAACGGGGTCGGAGCCGGATACGCACGGGCTGGTGTTCGCTCTGTGGAAACACGGCGCCACCGTGATCCTTCCGGTGCTTCGTGAGGACGACGACCTCGATTGGGCGGTCTATGACGGGCCCGGCACACTCGCCCCCGGCCGCTTCGGCATCATGGAGCCCGTCGACACCCGCCGCGGCGTCGACGCCGTCCGCACCGCCGCCCTCGTGATCGTGCCCGCCCTGGCGGTGGACAGGAAGACGGGCGTACGCCTCGGCCGCGGCGGCGGCTCGTACGATCGAGCCCTGGCCAGAGTCGGTCCCAACGTCCCCACGGTCGCCCTGCTCCACGACGGGGAGCTGATCGACGATGTCCCGTCCGAACCACACGACCGCCGCATCCGCTATGCCATGACACCGTCTGGCCTTACTAGTCTTATGTGACCGCAGGGATGAGAGGGGGCTGAATGACGCTTGATGTCTGGCTCCTTCTCGGGGCCGTGATCGTCATCGCCGCCATCGCGTCCGTACGCCTCGCCCATCGCACCGGCCTGCCCAGCCTGCTGGTCTTCCTCGGTTTCGGCATCCTTTTGGGCGACTCCGGATTCGGCATCCCCTTCGACAGCCCTCAGGCGGCCCAGCAGATCGGCCTGACCGCGCTGGCGGTGATCCTGGCCGAGGGCGGGCTCACCACCAACTGGTCCCATGTGCGGCGGTCCGTCCCCATAGCGGTGGTGCTGGCGACCGTGGGCGTGGCGGTCAGCATCGTGGTGCTGGCGCTGGTCGTCCAGGGCCTGCTCGGCATCGACCAGAACACGGCGCTGATCCTCGGCGCGGTGCTGGCCTCCACCGACGCGGCGGCCGTCTTCTCGGTGCTGCGCAGGCTGCCGCTGCCACCCCGCCTGGCGGGCGTGCTGGAGGCGGAGTCCGGCTTCAACGACGCGCCCACCGTGATCGCCGTGGTGCTGCTGAGCGGGGCCGCGCACTCATCTCCCAGCTTGGGAACGTTCCTGCTCGAAACCACGATCGAGCTGATCATCGGCGCCGCGGTCGGCCTCGCCGTCGGGCCCGCGGGCGCGTACGCGCTGCGCCGCGTCGCCCTGCCCGCCTCGGGCCTCTACCCGATCGCCGCGCTCGCGCTCACCTTCGTCTCGTACGGCGGCGCGGTGCTGCTGCACGGCTCGGGATTCCTGGCCGTCTACCTCACCGGGCTGATCCTGGGCAACTCGCGGCTGCCCCACAGGGCGGCGACAAGGGGGTTCGCCGAGGGGGCGGCGTGGCTGGCGCAGATCGGGTTGTTCGTGATGCTGGGGCTTTTGGCCAGCCCGAAGGAGATGCCGTCGGCGATCATTCCCGGCCTGATCACCGGCACCGTCATGGTGCTCCTGGTGCGTCCGCTGTGCGTCATGGCGAGCTCGGCGGTCGCATGGGTGCTGCGGATGGGCTGGGTGAGCTGGCGCGAGCAGGCGTTCCTGTCGTGGGCGGGGCTGCGCGGCGCGATCCCGATCGTGCTCGCGACCATCCCCTGGGCTTCAGGTGTCGAGGGCTCCAAAGAGATCTTCAACCAGGTCTTCGTGATCGTCATCGTGTTCACCCTGCTCCAGGGGCCGACACTGCCGTTCGTCGCCCGGCGGCTCAAGGTGACCGCGCCGGCGGAGGCGCACGACCTGTCGGTGGAGTCGGCGCCGCTGGAGGAGCTCCAGGCCGACCTGCTGCAGATCACCGTGCCGCCGGGCTCGCGACTGCACGGTGTGGAGATCTTCGAGCTGCGGCTGCCCGCCGGAGCCGCCGTGACGCTGATCGTGCGTGACGGCAAGTCGTTCGTGCCCGCCACCACCACCAGGGTCAGGGTGAACGACCAGCTCCTGGTCGTCGCCACCGCCGCCTGCCGCGACCAGGTCGAACGCCGCATCCGCGCCGTGAGCCGCAGCGGGAAGCTGGCAGGCTGGTACGGCGAGCGGGGGCTGGAATAGGTGATTGACGGCATCGGTTAGCATTAGCAGTCGCATCCCTCGAGTGCCAAAGCTGAAGGAGAAGCGCGTGCCGACCTACCAGTACGCCTGCAACGACTGCGGTGAGCAGCTCGAGGTCGTCCAGAAGTTCACCGACGACGCCTTGACGGTCTGCCCGAGCTGCGAAGGAAACCTGCGGAAGGTCTTCTCCGCCGTCGGCATCGTGTTCAAGGGCTCGGGGTTCTACAAAACCGACAGCCGCTCGTCGACCTCTGGCGCCTCGACCTCCTCCTCAGCGTCTTCGTCGTCGTCCTCGAAGTCGGCTGACTCGTCGTCGGCTGACTCGTCGTCGAAGTCCTCGGAGAGCAAGTCGGGCGACTCCGGCTCCTCAACCCCGGCTCCCGCGCCGGCCGCCGCCTCCAACTGACCGCGCCGTTCGCCTGGGCGGGTCCGCCCGGGTCTTCGGCATGCTCCCGCCCGCGGGCCCACCCCGTGCAGCAGCCGTACGAGGTGCGGGCCGGGCCCTCGGCCGGCGACCAGCCGACACAGGCCCTCCCGCGCGCTGCCGCCGGTCGGCACATGTCCTTCCGCGCGCAGCGGCCCGTCGGCGTGCCTGTGCGGGGCGTCCCCCCGTTATCCACAGAACCGCATTCTGCTCCCCACCGCCCCTCCCCACTCCGGCTACTCTCTGCGCCATGGTCACTCGCGCAGACATCGGCGTCATCGGCGGTTCGGGCTTCTACTCCCTGCTCGACGACGCGGAGGAGATCGAGCTCTCCACCCCCTACGGATCGCCCAGCGATGTCGTCACGGTCGGGCGCATCGGCGCGCGTTCCGTGGCGTTCATCCCCCGGCACGGCCGCAATCACCGTTTCCCGCCACACCGCATCCCCTACCGCGCCAACCTCTGGGCGCTGCGTTCGCTCGGCGTCCGGCAGGTGCTCGCGCCCAGCGCAGTGGGCTCGCTGAGAGCCGAATACGGCCCTGGCACCCTGGTCGTCCCCGACCAGTTCGTCGACCGCACCTCAGGCCGCGTCCAGACCTATTACGACACCGACGGCGCCGCCCACGTCTCCTTCGCCGACCCCTACTGCCCGTCCGGCCGGGCCGTGGCCGTGCGGTCCGCCAGAGCCGGCGCCTGGGAGACCGTCGACGGCGGCACGCTGGTGGTGATCGAGGGCCCGCGGTTCTCCACGCGGGCGGAGTCGCAGTGGTTCGCGTCCAACGGCTGGTCGATCGTCGGCATGACCGGCCACCCCGAGGCGATCCTGGCCCGCGAGCTGGCCCTCTGCTACACCTCGCTGTCCCTGGTCACCGACCACGACGCCGGGGTGGAGACCGGCCAGGGCGTCACCCACGACGAGGTGCTCAAGTTCTTCGCCCAAAACGTCGCCCGCATGCGCACCCTCGTGACCGAGACCATCCAGGCGCTTCCCGAAGAGCGCACCTGCCCCTGCCCCACCGCCCTCGACGGCATCGACCACCCCTTCGAGCTGCCGTGATCCAGACCTGGCTGAGCCGCTACGGCCGTCACCGCCGTCTCATCGCGGCGGTGCTGGCCGCCGTCGCGGTCCTGTCCGCCTACCTCGCCACTCGCCCCGCCGCCGGCCCCGCGGTCCTGGTGGCGGCCCGCGACCTGTCCCCAGGCCCGCTCGACCCCGACGACTTCAGCCCCGTCCCGCTCGCCCACCCTCCGTCAGGAGCGGTGCGCACCGCGCAGACCGGCCAGATCCTCGCGACTCCCATGCGCAAGGGCGAGCCCCTGACCGACGTCCGTCTCCTCCACTCGTTCCGCCTGCCGCCCGGCATGGTGGCCGCCCCCGTGCGCATAGCCGACGCCGCGGCGGTCGAGCTCATCTCCCCCGGCTCCACCATCGGCGTGCTGGCGTCCTGGCAGGAAGGCCGGCCGGCCAGCCAGATCGCGTCGGAGCTGACGGTCCTGACCATCCCGGCGGCCCCGAGAGACTCCGGCGACGACCACGGCGCCCTGATCGTGCTCGCGACCACCCCCACCCAGGCGGCAGAGCTGGCCGCCGCGCAGGCCGGAGGCCGTCTTTCGATCATCATCAATCCGGGCGGCGGCCCGTGAGCGCGCGGCTACCATCCCTCTGCATGAGTGGATTCAAGAAGTTCCTCATGCAGGGGAACGTCATCGACCTGGCCGTGGCCGTCGTCATCGGGGCGGCCTTCAACTCGATCGTGCAGTCGTTCGTGAAAGACCTGCTCACACCGCTGATCTCGGCGTTCGGCGGCCTGCCCGACTTCTCCTCGCTGAGGGTCACGGTCGGCCAGTCCGACTTCATGTACGGCAACTTCATCAACGCGGTGGTGTCGTTCCTGATCGTCGCCGGCGTGGTCTACTTCCTCGTCGTCAAGCCCTACGCCCACGTCAAAGACCGTCTGACCGCCAGGGTCGAGGCGACGACCCGCGACTGCCCCGAATGCCTGTCAGAGATCCCCAAGGCCGCGTCCCGCTGCGCCTTCTGCAGCGCGCAGGTGGTCACCGTCTAGAGCACGGAGTCGATGTCGGGGTCATATTCCCAGTGCCACGGCTCGAACGGGCTGCTGTAGGCCCAGGAGGGATGGAACCACCCATACCTCTTGGAGTTCTTCTCCATCCAGACAAACTCCGCCGACCCCGACCGCTCCACCCCGCCACACAGGTCGACGGCCAGCCCGAGCCCGTGGTTGCTCCGCCCCGGCACGGCGGCGAACCCCGGCCGCCGGTAATAGACAGACTGCTGCTCGCCGAGGCTCCGATAGGCATCGGTCACGCAGATCGACTTACCGAACCGCTTGCGATAGGCCTCGTTCAGGCTCACGAACGCGATGGTGGCGTCGGCCCTCAGACTGTGCCCCTTCTGCTGCAACGGGCACAACATGCCCTTGGGGATCAGCCCGTTGGGATAGTCATCGGCCGTCGCCGCCCGCAGCGGATTGCACCCCAGCGCGTCCCGCCCCACCTTGTCAATCTTGATACCCAGCTTGACGAGCGCCGCCGTCAGCGACTTCACGATCTTGTCCGACCGCTTCCGCAACGTGTCCACCTCGGCCGCGATCTGCGCCTCGGCCAGCAGGTTGCCGGCCCGCAGCTCCTGCGCCTCGGCGGCCAGCCGCTCGGCCTCCTTGTACAGCACGCTGGTCTGCTCGACCGCCTGCTGCCGCATGCTCACCATGTGGGTCGCGTCCGTCAGTGCCCGCAGCTTCCGCTGGTCCGACCCTCCGGACAGGAACGGAAGCACCCCATCCGCCGCGACCGGCTGCTCGTACATCAACTCGACCATCTCGGCCACGGGCCTCCGCATCACCGCGAGCCGCCCTTCCATCTCCTGCAGAGCGGTGAGCTTGGTCTTGAGCTCCTTCTCGGAGGCGGCGATCTCCGACCGGCGTTTCTCGAGCGCCTTGGTGGCGTCCTCGAGCTCCTTGGCCGACTTCTCGGCCTCTTTCCGCAGCGCGGTCAGGCCGGCGGGATCACGCGGCTCCCGCTCCAGAGCTTGAGCCTGCGCGGACGGCGTAACAAGAGAAGCCATGGCCATGACGACCGCGATCAGACCCGCTGACCGAGGGGCTGGCACGTTCGACTCCTCCGTTTGCAAACTCGTTACCGGGGTCAGGCACGCACGTTACTACAGCCCCCAGAGAGTCCGGAGCGAACTCCGAAGAGCTGTTATGAGACAAAAGACCCACTTTGTACGGTCAACCCCCACAACACGCCACATCACGAACGCCCCCAACACGCAGGAGCCCTCAACACGCCCTACCAACGGGTACGCCGCCCACCGGGCCACGGTTCAGATCCCCGGCAGCAGATCCCCGCCGTCCGCGTCCGAATCCGCAGCCTGCTGCCGCGCCCGGCACAACTCCCACAACCAGGTGTCCGCCCACTCCCCTGGACACGACGACGTCTCCGTCCGCACCGGCGCAGGCGTCACCGGCTCCTCGACCACCACCCGCTCGGCCCCGGGCTCCGGCCCACCCTCAGACCCAGACGTGGAAACAGCCGGAACCGGCCGAACCGGCTCAGGCGCCTCCCGAACCGGAGCCGGCACCACGCCCTCGTACACACGATCCGGATGCGCCGGGGCAGGCAACCGCACCGGCGCCAACACCACCATCCCGCCCCCGTGCTCGACACCGGCCACCCGTACGTCCCGCTCGAGGCCCTTCATCTCCCCCGCCAGCAGCCCGCCGGCAAGGATCCCCGGCGCCAGCAACGCCCCGAACAACACAACGGGCCGCCGACGGGCCCGCGCGCATCTCCTCCTGGTCACACGCAGACGCTATCCACGCTTGCCGAGGCACAATCCGATCACTTGCCATGCCTTTACCGCAGCTCAGGACGCCCATAACCAACCTGACCAAACTCACCCCGGCTCCATGTCACACGCAGCGCCAGACTTTCGCTAGGCTTACCAGGGTCCGCCTCCGTAGCTCAGGGGATAGAGCACCGCTCTCCTAAAGCGGGTGCCGCAGGTTCGAATCCTGCCGGGGGCACTCACCTGAACGGGCCTTTCAACCCCTAGTGCTGTGACCGGAAACGATCACCGGGTTGAGTGACAGGTTTCAGGCGGCCGGTGCGAGGGGTCTGCCTCCCCAGCGGATGCCTTTCTCGCTGCGGATGCGGGCGCGTTCGCGGCGTTGGGCG
>NZ_JBDPMJ010000053.1:0-30462 GCF_039880665.1 Nonomuraea sp. B5E05 | reverse complement strand
GAAGGCAGCGTAACCATGTCAAGAAGATCATCGGTAAGCCGTATGCGGGAAAACCGCACGTACGGAATTGAAAGGGGGATGGGGAACCGGGCCTTCACGGCACCGCGCCCCTGACTACCAATGGAAGAACCTGAGGTGCACCCCGACCTGGAGCCGATCGCGTTCCTGCTGGGGCGGTGGGAAGGCGCCGGCGTGGGCGGCTATCCGACGATCGAGAGCTTCAACTTCGGGCAGGAGATCGAGTTCGGGCACAACGGCAAGCCGTTCCTGACGTACGTGAGCCGCACGTGGCTGCTCGACGACGCGGGCGACCGGGTCAGACCGCTGGCCACGGAGTCGGGATACTGGCGGCCGCAGCCCGACAGGCAGGTCGAGGTGGTGCTGTCGCACCCCACCGGCATCGTCGAGATCTACCTCGGCGAGGTCGTCTTCAACAAGATCGAGCTGTACACCGACGTGGTCGCGCGCACCTCCTCGGCGAAGGAGTACACCGCGGGTCACCGGCTCTACGGGCTCGTCAACGGCAACCTCATGTGGGCTTACGAGATGGCCGCCGTCGGACACCCGCTCACGGACCACATGTCGGCCGAGCTGAAGAAGGTAGCTTGAGGCGATGAGCACGCCATTCACTCCCGCCGCCGTTCAGGCGATCAAAAGCCACATGAACGACGACCATCCCGACGACGCGCTGATCATCGTACGCGGGCTCGCGGGCCGGCCGGAGGCGACCACCGCCTTGACGAGCGACGTCGACGCCGAGGGCATCGAGTTCACCGTGGACGGCGGCGAGCGGGTGCGGGTGCCGTGGGGCGAGACGCTGACCGAGCGCTCCCAGGTGCGCATGGCCGTCGTACGCCTCTATCGCGACGCGTGCGACAAGCTGGGCATCCCGGCCCGGGGGCAGCACTGACCCGGGCGAACCGGGTCCGGACATGAAGAGGGCCCCGGGCGACGCTCCGCCTGCCGAGCAGGCGGGCCGGATGGACCATGGTCGGGATGACATCCCGCCCTCCGGCTGCCAGGGGCCCCGGTGGTTGCCTCGTATTCGCGAACGCCACGAGACAACGAGTCCGCAGCGCTAGCGGACAACCACCTCGCTAGTCCAACTATGAATCACCATTGTTCGGACCACCTCCTTTCCGCGTACCAACGAAGCTATGCGCTCCGGCTCAGAAGGGGCAAGCGAATATCGGCCCGGCCTCGTCCGGCCGTCCGCCGGCAGCTCACGGCCACGCGCCTTACACTCGGGACATGACGGAGACGCAGTGGCACGAGCAACTCCGCGCCAAGGGCTACCGGGTGACTCCCCAGCGCCAGCTCGTCCTCGAGGCGATCAAGGAGCTGATGCACGCCACGCCGGAGGAGATCTGCGTCAAGGTCCGTGAAACGGCCCGCGGCGTCAACATCTCGACGGTCTACCGCACGCTGGAGCTGCTCGAAGAGCTCGGCCTGGTCACCCACACCCATCTCGGCCACGGCGCGCCGACCTACCATCTGGCCGCCGAGGCCGACCACGTGCACCTGGTGTGCCGGGGCTGCGACGAGGTGATCGAGGTGCGTCCCGAGATGGCCGAGGGGCTGGTCAAGGGCCTGGACGAAGAGCTCGGGTTCGTCGCCGACGTGCACCACCTGACCGTCTTCGGGCGCTGCCGCAACTGCCGATAGCCTGGAGGGCATGCGTAGCCCTCTGCTCGACCTTCCCGGGGCCGTCGCCGCCGACGCCCCGGACTCCGACGTAGCCGCCCACTACGGCGACCTGTTCGCCGAGCAGCGCGCGCTGGCCAAGGGCGAGGCGGTCGTCGACCGCAGCAACCGCGAGGTGATCCGTGTCTCGGGCGCCGACCGGCTGAAATGGCTCAACGACCTGACCTCGCAGAAGCTCGACGCGCTGACCCCCGGCGAGTGGACCCAGACGCTCGACCTCGACCTGCAGGGCCGCGTCCAGCACCACCTGACGCTCGTCGACGACGGCGAGAGCGTGCTGGCCCACGTCGACCCGGGCACCGCCCAGAGCCTGATCGACTATCTCGACCGGATGCGGTTCATGCTGCGCGTCGAGGTGTCGCGGGTCGACGACCTGGCCGTGCTGTCCACGGCCGACGAGGACTTCCTGGTGCCGCGGGCCGAGCTGCCCGAGCACCTGGGCAGGCCGGTGGCCGGATTGTGGGCCTATGAGGCGCTCAGGATCGAGGCGGGCCGGCCGCGGCTGGGGTTCGAGACCGACCACAAGACCATCCCCCACGAGGTGGGCTGGATCGGCGCGGCCGTCCACCTGACCAAGGGCTGCTACCGCGGCCAGGAGACCGTGGCACGCGTGCACAACCTGGGGCATCCGCCGCGCCGCCTGGTCTTCCTCCACCTCGACGGCAGCGTCGACACGCTGCCCCCGCACGGAGCCCCGGTGATCTTCGAGAGCCAGGAGATCGGCGTGGTCGGCACGGCGGCGCGCCACCACGAGCTGGGCCCGATCGCGCTGGCTGTGGTCAAACGCACCGTGCCGGTGGACGCGCCGCTGCTGGCCGGCGGGGTGGCCGCCACGCAGGAGGTCATCGTGCCGCCTGACGCGGGCCGCAACGTCAGCATCGACCCGTCGCTGCGCCGCCGGATCCGCTGACCCCCGGACCTCAGCGGGTCCGCCGCTCCGGCGGCTGAGGTCTCAGACCTCCAGCACGAGCGTGATCGGGCCGTCGTTGACGAGCGACACCTTCATGTCGGCGCCGAAGATCCCCGTCTCCACGCGGGCGCCCAGCGCGCGCAGCTCGGCGACGACGGCCTCCACCAGCGGCTCGGCGACCGGTCCTGGGGCCGCGGCCTGCCAGGTGGGCCGCCGGCCCTTGCGCGCGTCGCCGTACAGCGTGAACTGGCTGATCACCAGGAGCGGCGCCGACACGTCGGAGCAGGACTTCTCGCCGTGCAGGATGCGCAGGCCCCACAGCTTGGCGGCGAGCCTGGCCGCCTCGGCGTGCGTGTCGGTGTGGGTGACGCCCACCAGGACGAGCAGGCCCGGCTCGGCGACCGCCCCCACCGTCCGCCCGTCGACCTCGACCGATGCCGAACTCACTCGTTGTACGACTGCTCGCATGGACATCCATTCTGGACCAGGAAGAACCGTCCGTAGACTCGTCCCGAAAGGGGTCGCGACATGTCGGTGGTTGTGGAAGTCGTCCGGTCGGGGTTCGTGGAGTCCACGCACCAGGCGCGCATGCTGACCGTGGACGCCGAAGGGCGCCTGATCGAGACGCGCGGCGCGGTGCACGTTCCGGCCTCGCCGCGCTCGTCGTTGAAGCCGCTGCAGGCGCTCGGCATGCTCCGCGCGGGCCTGGAGCTGGAAGACGAGCTGCTCGCGCTGGCCTGCGCCTCCCACTCGGGCGAGCCCTTCCACGTCGACGGCGTCATGAAGATCCTCGCCGGGGCGGGGCTCGAGGAGACGGCCCTGCGCTGCCCCGAGGACCATCCGTTCGACAGGACGGTGACCGAGCGGAGCCGCGTCCACATGAACTGCTCGGGCAAGCACGCCGCCATGCTGGCCACCTGCGTGGCGAACGGCTGGCCGACGGAGACCTACCTGGAGCCCGGGCACCCGCTGCAGCGTACGATCCGCGAGACGGTCGAGGAGCTGACCGGGGAGCGGATCGCGGCCACCGGCGTGGACGGGTGCGGGGCGCCGCTGCACTACGTGTCGATGCTGGGGGTGGTCAAGGCGTTCCGCGCGTACGCGCTGTCCTCGCCCGACTCGTACGAACGTAAGATCTTCGACGCGATGCGCACCCACCCTGAGTGGACCTCCGGCACCGGCCGCCCCGAGGCCACGCTCATGCGGGCGCTGCCCGGGCTCATGGTGAAGGCGGGGGCGGAGGCGTTCGACGCGTTCGTGTTCGAGGACGGGCGGGCGGGCACCGTCAAGGTCGAGGACGGTTCGCAGCGCGCCCGCGTCGCCGTCACCGTGGCGGCCCTGCGCTCTCTCGGGTTCGACGCGCCCGGCCTGGCCGAGCTGGGCGCCCCAGCGGTGCTCGGCGGCGGCCGCCCGGTCGGCGAGCTGCGGGTCCGCCTGCGCTGAGGCGCGCGGGGCGTCCGGTGCGGCACAGCGGTACGGCGGCAGGGCGTGGGGGGTGAGCCCGCGTCAGAGTGTGCGGAACTGGCGGCTGGCGGAGATGGCGCCGGAGGTCGTCGTGGTGAACGTGCGCATCGAGCCGGCGAACTTGGACAGGTCCCACTCGGCGGGGCCGTGATACCAGTAGAGGTTGTCCGACTGGTGGCCGTTGCCGGTGACCGAGGCCACCACGCGCGACCAGTGCTCCACCCCGTCGAAGATCACGGCATAGGGGAGATAGCGGGAGAACAGCTCCACCCTGTGCTGTTCGGGCACGTCGCCCAGTTCGCCGGAGAAGAGATATTCGCGAAAGCCCATGGTGTGCGCGAGGGCCGCCGAGCCCTTGGCGGTCTTGGCCGGCATGTACTGGCCGCCGACGGCCAGCGCGCCGCCCGCGATGATCAGTGCCAGGCCGAGCAGCCCGTACGTCGTGAACCAGGCCAGTGCCACCGTGGACAGCAGGCCGGCGCCGATGAGCACCACGCCGATGGTCGTCCACTTAGTGCGCTCGGTGTCGGGGCGGCGGGCGAACCAGCCCTGCTCGACCACGTCCGCGTAGAGCGCGTCGCGCACCTCGCCCAGGTGGCTGGTGAACGAGCCGGACATCTGGGACAGCAGCACCGCGTCACGGCCGTCGAAAATGGCGTCGTAGAGCGCCCGCTCGTACGGCAGGAGCGCGTTGACGGGCGCGCTGGGCAGCCTGACGAGCATCCAGTCGGGCGCGTCGTACGTCTGGCGCGGCTGCTCGTCGATGCGCAGGTAGCCGCGGACTGCCAGGTCCACGATGGTGGCCGTCACGTCGACCACGTCGGCCTGCTCGTCGACGAGCGTGCCGATCTGGCCGGGACGCACCCCGTCCGGCGGCGCGAAGTGACCGTTCTGCACCGGATTGACGGAGTCCTTCTCGTGGTCGACGACCCTGGCGTCCCTGCCCCGCGTCCAGTACAGCAGGCCGAACCCGCCGAGCAGCAGGACCAGCAGGGCGGCCAGGGTGCCGCCGGTGACGAGGTCGAGGGTGAACGCGGAGGCCAGCGAGAACCGCTTCTCCAGGATGGGGGTCCCGGTGCTGGAGCCCTTCGGGTATCCGACGACCACGGTGAGCGCGTCGCCCGGCGCGATGTTCTCCTGCTCGAAGTCCGCCTGGGTGGCCGTGTGGTCCATGGACGCCGAGGTGCAGCCGATGGCCGAGGTCAGCTCGCCGGCGAAGCAGGACAGGTTCTGCACCTGGCCGGGGCCGCTCACCTTGACCGTCGCCTTGGCGACCTGCTGGTTCCAGCCGTTCACCGCGAACCAGCGCAGCTCCTCGACGTTGCCGGAGGGCGTCACCGCGCCCTTGACGTCGTACTCGACCGTCCCGCCCGTCACGGTGAGCACGCCGTCGGCGTACGTGCCGCCTTTGACGTTGGAGATCTGGTAGAGCCGGTCGTTGTCGTCGTCGTACCGGGTCCTGGTGATGAACGTGCGCTTGAGCCCCCCCGACGCCCCCGTGATCTTCTCGACCACGTGCAGGGTGCCGTCCTTGCCGAGGGTCATCGTCACCTCGTCCGTGATCCCGGCCTCCGCCGCCATGGCGGGGGCTGCGGTCAACGTCAGAGCGGTGGCCGCGAGGGCTGCCATCGTGAGCCTGATACCCGTCATGGCGGCAAATCGTATCGGTTCGGACCTGTTAGTCCAGCGTGATGCTGGTAGCCGCTCGCTGAACGCTCTCCGGCGCGGCGCCCTGGCCGGGGTTCTCCAGGGCGAGTGCCTGATTCCGGGCGACGAACGGGCGCATGCGCTCCTCGTACCGGCCGCAGGCCGTCTCAGGGTTCCTGGCGAGCTCCTGAGCCAGCACGTACGCCCCCACGACGGCCAGGCTCGTGCCCTGCCCCGACATCGGCGAGGGACAGTAGCCCGCGTCGCCCACGAGCGCGACCCGCCCCGCCGACCAGCGCTCCATCTTCACCTGGGCCATCGCGTCGAAATAGAAGTCGTCGGCCTTCCACATGGCTTCCAGCAGCCGGGGCCCCTCCCAGCGCATGGCCGAGCAGTGCTCCTCGACGAGCTGCTTCTGCCGCTCGGTGTCCCGGTGGTCGTACGCGATCGGACCGGCGGTGAAGCCCAGGCCGACCCGCATGACGGCGGGGTCGTGGTCGTTGAAGAGCGCGGCTCCCATGCCGGCCTCGTTGTGCCAGGTCTGCCAGTGGTCGAGGCCGAGGAAGTTGTCGGCGGTGAAGAAGGAGATGTACGTGCCGAGGTGGTGGACGAACCGCGACTCCTCGCCGAAGACCAGACGCCTGACGTTGGAGTGCAGGCCGTCCGCGCCGAACACGTGGTCGTAGCGGCCCTGCTCGCCGCTCTCGAACGTCACGTCCACGCCCCGGGCGTCCTGGTCGAGGGCGGCGATCGAGTCGCCGTAGCGGTAGGCGGCGTCGGCGGCGCCGATGAGGACCTCGTTCAGGTCGTCGCGCATGATCTCGACGTCGGGGCCGTCGAAGCTGCCGCCGCTGAGCGTGCCCTCGGTGCTGCGCGTGATCTCGTTGCCGTCGCCGTCGACCATGGACATGCCGCGCATGGTCGTCCTCCGGGCTTTGACCTGGTCGAGGAGGCCCATCTTCGCGATCACGGTGATGGCCGCGCCCCTGAGGTCGACCGCCTGACCGCCCTTGCGGCGGGCGGGTGCCCGCTCGACGACCGTCACGTCGCAGCCGTACCGCCGCAACCAGTGTGCGAGGACGGGCCCGCCGATGCTCGCGCCGGACACCAGAACCTTCATGCCGTGCTCCCCTGTGTTCTTGAACGACGTACGCAATGTGAATGTACGCAGTACATACAGCTGCTCACAAGGCTAAGATGGGAAGATCTGTACTAGGACAGGAGGATCGATGACCGCCCCTCCCTACGCGCGCATCGTGGCCGACATCAAGCGGCGCGTGGCCGACGGCGAACTGCGTCCAGGAGAGCGGGTGCCGTCCACCAGGCAACTCGCCAGGGACTGGGGGGTGGCGCTGGCGACCGCCTCAAAGGCGCTCGCCCTGCTGGCCCGGGAAGGGGTGGTGATCGCGGAGCCGCGGGTCGGCACGGTCGTGGCGGAGCCGCGCGGGCGTGCGAGGGCCGAGTCGCGCGGTGAGCGGCCCTCCGGACCTTCTGGACGTTCCGGACGCGCGGAGCGGCCCGCGCTGCCGGGACACGACGTGACGCGCGAGCGCATCGTGCGCGCGGCCATAGAGATCGCCGACGCAGAAGGGCTGTCGGAGCTCACCATGCGCGCCGTCGCGGGCCGTCTTGGCATGGCCACGATGTCGCTCTACCGGCACGTGAGCGGCAAGGACGACCTGCTCACGCTCATGATCGACGGGGCGGTCGGGGAGTTCCCGCTGCCCGAGGAGGCCCCGGACGGCTGGCGGGCCCGCCTGGAGACGTCCGCGCGCCTGCAGTGGGCGGCCTTCCGCGAACACCCGTGGATGGCCAGGACCTCCCCGCTCACCCGGCCGCTGCCCTCGCCCGCCCTGCTCCGCCACACCGAATGGGCCCTGGCAGGGCTGGGGGACCGCCTCGACGCCACGAACAGGATGTACGTGGTCGTCCTGCTGCACAGCTACGTCCGGGGCATCGCGGCCAACCTCGACATGGAGCTCCAGGCCCGGGCCGACACCGGGATGACCGACGACGAGTGGATGAGCGGGCAGGAGGCCCGCGTGCTGGCGATCGCCGAGTCCGGCAGCGCCGCCGCCTTCCTTGGCACGCTGGCCGAGATGGGCGGCGACTTCGACCTGAAGCTCGACCGGCTCTTCGAGTTCGGGCTCGCCCGGTTGCTCGACGGCCTCGCCGTGGAGATCGGCTGAGCGGGAGATCGGCCGGCGGGTTTCGGTCGGCGGGGGGATCGGCTAGCGGGAGATCTGGATGCGCAGGCGGCGGAAGCCGCGCCCCTTGCTCTCGATCTTGGCGACCTTGATGTGGCCGATCTGCTTGGTGGAGGCCACGTGGGTGCCGCCGTCGGCCTGGGTGTCGAGGCCGACGATGTCGACGACCCGCACGTCCTGCACGGTCTCGGGCACCAGGTTGGTGGCCGTGCGGATGATGTCGGGGATGGCGAACGCCTCGGCGCGGGGGAGCACGCGCACGTCGATGCGCCGGTCGGCGACGATCTCGGCGTTGCAGGCGTCTTCGACGGCCTCCTTGAACCCCGGAGGCACCTCGGGCAGGTTGAAGTCCATCCGGGCGGTCAACTCGTCCATGTTGCCGCCGGTGACGAGGCAGCCGTAGTCACGGAACACCACCCCGCACAACACGTGCAGCCCCGAGTGGGTGCGCATGAGGGCAGAGCGGCGCTCGTCGGCCACCGCCGCCTTGACCGCCGTGCCGGCCGGCGGGACGGGGTCGCCCTCCGCCGGGATCAGGTGGAGGTCGTCGCCCTTGCGCACCCCGACGATGCGGGTCTCCACCCCCTGCCAGAGCAGAACTCCGTGATCCGCCGGCTGGCCGCCCCCACCTGGATAGAATGCCGACCTGCTCAGCACGATCCCCTCAGGCGACGACTCCAGCACCACGGCTTCGAAGTCGCGAAGATCCTGGTCTGACAGTTCGAGCCGTTGCGTCCGCCCGTGGAGGTCGTGGGTCATATCGGCAGCCTAACCCTCAGAGGTGGTCATGCGCGGCCTGACGCATCGTTCCCGAGCCGTACGGGTCGTCGCGCTGGCGGGCCTCGGCACGGCGTTCCTGAGCGGGTGCAACGCCGGCGCGGAGGCCACCCCGCCGCTGGTGCCCGCCACGCCCGTCGTGCGGCCGGCCACGCCGGTCGTGATGTTCGTGGGTGACAGCTTCACCGTGGGGTCGGGTCCGGTGCCGCGATGGAAGACGTACGCGGCGCAGACCGCGCGCCTGCTGGGCTGGCAGCCGGTCATCGCGGGCGCGGGCGGCACGGGCTATCTCAGCAAGGGGCGGGTGGGGCGTGCGTTCCAGCGTTCGTTCGAGGTGGAGCTGTCGTGGCGGCCGGCCCCCGACGTGCTGGTCGTCTCGGGCGGCCACAACGACCGGCGCTGGGGCCCGGCGCGCGTGGGGCGGGCCGCCGAGCGGCTGCTCGACGTCGTGCGCGGGCACTGGCCGGACACCAGGATCGTCATGGTCGGACCCATCTGGATGGACGGCGCACCCCCGAAGGCGTACGCCGTGCGCGACGCCCTGGCGGAGGTGGCCAGGCGCGAGGACGTGGCCTTCCTCGACCCGATGGCCACGCGCTGGCCGCCGGAGGCGGTGCTGCCTGACGGTGTGCACCCCACGGCCGCCGGGCACGAGCGCATCGCCGCCTGGCTGGCGGCCCGGCTGGCCTGACTACCAGGGGCCGTAGGGGCCGTTGCCGCCGCGCCCGCCGCCCATGCCCTTGACGGCCGGCTTCACGTCGACGATGTAGACGGTGGCCGCGATCACGGCCGCGATGGAGAAGATGCCGATGCCGATGCCGAGGAACTGCCTGTCACCGACGATCATGAAGTCGTTGAAGTAGCCCCACGCTCCTCCTGCGGAGAACAGCGTCGCCAGCACGAGGATCAGCAACCAGAGGTTCTTCTTCAGTTTGCCCGCAGAGACGAACGCGTTCGTCGGAACGCGCAGCGCGTGCACCAGCGCGTAGACCGACATGCCGAAGATGACGGCGGCGAGCACCAGGAAGAGAAGGTTGAACACACCGTTGATCAGATTCATATTCGTTGGCTCCGCCTATACGCCGCGAGGAAATCGGCTTCAGCCTAATAGGCGCCCCCGGCGCGCGGGCACCCGAGAGAGGAAAGGCCCGCCTCGCCATGGAGGCGGGCCTTTCGCCGGGTCAGGCCTTGGCCTTGGTGGTGCGGGTCTTCCTGGCCGGCTTGACGGGCTCGGCGACGGCCGGCTCGGCGGCCTCCGACACCTCTTCGAGCTCGAGTGCGGCCTCGCCGGACGCCTTGCTGACGACCTTGCGGCCACGCGTGGCGAAGTCGTCGTAGACCTCGGTGGCCTTGTGCGTCAGCTGGTCGGCGTAGCCGCGGGCCTTGTCGGGCAGCTCTCTGGCCAGGCCCTCGGCCTTGTCGGCGACCTCGCGGGCCCTGACAGGAAGCTCCTGGGTGAACGCGCGGGCCTTGACCGGGAGCTCCTGGGTGAACTCGGAGCGGCGCGACTGCAGCTTCTGCAGCTGCTCGGGCAGCTCGCGCAGCTTCTCGACGGCGTAGTCGCCGACACCCGCGACGGCGTAGAACGGCTTGGACTCGGTCAGCTTCTTGACCTCGGTGGCGAGCGTCATGGGTTAACCTTCCTTGGTTTCCTGGGTGACGTTGCCGTTGCCGGAGGGCGCCGCGTAGGGCTCAAGAGCGGCGAGAAACTCCTCGGGCAGCGGATCGTCGTCCGTTTCGGCGTCGCGCCGGGGATGAGCATTCTGGGAGGTCTGCTCGTCCCCGGCGGGCGCCTCCTTACGGAACGACTCGTAGATATCGATCAGCACTTGGCGTTGCCGTTCGGTGAGAAGCGGGTCGGCCCTGATCGCGGTGATCACATCGCTCGGCGGCTCGCGGTCCTCGATGAGGCCCGCCTGCACGTAGAGCGCCTGCGAGGAGATGCGCAGACCCTTGGCGATCTGGTTGAGAATCTCCGCGCTCGGCTTGCGCAACCCGCGCTCGATCTGGCTGAGATAGGGGTTGGAGACCCCCGCCGCCTCAGCCAGCTGGCGAAGCGAGATCTTCGCCTGCTGCCGCTGCTCGCGGATGTACTCGCCGATCGAGCCGACCTTGGGTAGTGCCATGCCTGTATTCTGCCTCGCGCTGCTTGCAATTGCAAACGCGGTGATTAACTCCAGCAAGCACTAGAGCTGGATGACCCACAGGAACGGCGTGGCGGTGAGCAAGCTCACAGCGAGCGCGATGAACCCGTAGCGGGCCGGCGTGGCCAGCTCGGGACCCGGCTTGATCAGGCGGTCGACCCGCGCCATGACGTGCTGGGCGTGCACACCGAGCATGCCCTGGGGCGTCGGCATGGCGCCCGCCGTGCCGAACCGCAGCAGTGCCGTCGCCAGCCTGCGCGGCGAGCAGAAGCGGCGGGCCCGGTCGTCGGCGGCCATCTCGATGAGCAGCTCCACCTGCGACTGCGCGTCGGCCACCACCTTCGACCAGGGCATCGCCCTGCGCAGCGCGGCGAAGGGCAGCAGCACCAGGTCGTGCCGCTCGCGTACGTGCGCCGACTCGTGCGCCAGCACGGCCGCCAGCTCGTCCTCCGACAGCAACTTGAGCGCGCCCTCGCTGACCACGACCTGCGAACGCAGCCCCGGCACGCAGTAGGCGGCGGCGCCCGGATGGTCGAGCACCCGCACGCCGGGCACGCCTGGGTCGTCGCGGGAGATCAGCGCCAGCAGCATGCGGTGGCGCCGGCGGGCCCGCAGCGCCTGCACGCCCGCCGTGATGAGCACGACCACCAGCACGGCCAGCGCGGTGAGGCCCGCGATCAGGGCGAGCACGTGCAGCGCGTCCCACGCCTGCGGCGGCGTCTCGCCCCGCCCGAACGCGATCAGCCCCTGCAGCACCCCCGTGCCGTAGGGCTGGACGGCGTAGGCGAGCATGGCGCCGGTCGTCGCCAGCCCCCACGCCACGCCGAGCGACTGCCAGACGATGACGGCCAGCCGGGGAGCCCGGGAGGTCCAGCGGGCGGTGGTGAAACGCCAGGAGCCGACCGCGCACGCCGTGGCGAGCGCCGCCAGCACCGCTGCCGTGATCACTCTTCCTCCAGCTCCGTGAGGACTCTGCGCAGGAGCTCCGCCTCCGTGCCCGACACAGCTTGGGCGAAACGGGTCAGGGCGGCCGATCGGTCACCCGTCATGTCCAATGCTTCCAGCATAAGCTCAGCGATGTACGCGTCGCGGCTTTCCGCCGGCTGATATCTCCACGCGCGGCCGTCACGGGTGCGCTCGAGGAAGCCCTTGCGGGTGAGCCGGTCGAGCACCGTCATCACCGTCGTGGGGGCGAGATCGCGGTCGGCGATGAGCCTGCCGACCTCGCGGGCGGTCAGTGCACTGCTCTGCGCCCAGAGGATGTCCATGATGCTGCGCTCAAGCTCGCCAAGACCCTTCACGCCCTTCAGACTAGCTCTACAACCTGTCGAGCTGGCATTCGGGGGCCGCGCGATTCTCCTGGCGGCGGTACGTCGGCCGCGGGGGGCGGGACTTGACGAGGGCCATACCCGCCGAGGTCAGCCAGTCCGGCGGGTGCGGTTGGCGGCGGCCGCCCATCGCGTGACACCCTCGGTCGTATGGAGATCACGCTGGTTCTCGGCGACATCACCGAGCAGGAGGCCGACGCCGTGGTGAACGCCGCCAACTCCTCCCTCATGGGCGGCGGGGGCGTCGACGGCGCCATCCACCGCCGCGGCGGGCCGGAGATCCTGGACGAGTGCAGGCGGCTGCGCGCCTCCCACTACGGCAAGGGCCTGCCGACGGGGCAGGCGGTCGCCACGACCGCGGGCCGGCTGCCCGCGCGGTGGGTGATCCACACCGTCGGGCCGGTCCACTCCCGGTCGCAGGACCGGTCCGGGCTGCTGGCCTCCTGCCACCACGAGTCGCTGCGCGTGGCCGACTCGCTCGGGGCGCGCTCGGTGGCCTTCCCCGCCATCTCGACCGGCATCTACGGCTGGCCCGTCGACGACGCGGCGCGGATCGCCCTGGAGACCGTGCGGCAGGCGGAGACGTCCGTGCTGGACGTCCGGTTCGTGCTGTTCGACGACAGGGCCTACGCCGCGTTCGCGTCGCTGCTCTAGCGGGGATCGACCGCCGACCACGGCAAGGTCAGCTCGCCGAGCCGCCACCGCGCGGGCCCGCCGAGCGGCGGCCGCAGGGGCACCGGCCATGACCCGGCCAGGACGCGCACGGCGGCCAGCCACCGCTGCCGCCTCCCATGAGCCCCGTACGCCGCGCTCACCGCCCACGCGTGGTCGAAGTCCCGCAGGAACGCGTGAATCCGCTCACCCGGCACGTTCCGGTGGATGAGGGTCTTGGGCAGCCGGTCGGCCAGGTCGGACGGCTGTTCGAAGGCGTCGAACCGGGCGGAGAAAGTGATCGTCCCCGGCCCCTCCCTGGACACCCCGGCCCAGACCGCGCGCCGCCCGTTCTCCGACGACGTGCCCTCGACCAGGACGCCGCCGGGAGCAAGCCCGTCGCGGAGCACGTCCCAGTAGCGCCAGGCCTCGGCCTCTTCGTACTGCCTGAGCACGTTGAACGCCCGCACCAGCGTCGGCGGGCGCGACACGGGCAGCTCGAAGCCGCCCAGCCGGAACGTCAGCCCCTCCCGCTCGTACGGCTTCGCAACCGCCACCCGCGCCGGGTCGATCTCGATGCCCACCACCTCGACCCGCGGCACCACCTGGCGTAACCGCCTGAACAACTCCAGCGTCGTGGTGTGGGAGGCGCCGTAGCCGAGGTCGACCACCAGCGGCCGGCCCGCGGCCCGCAGCAGCCCGCCGTGCACGGCCGCGACCCAGCGGTCGGAGCGCCGCAGCCGGTTGTGCCCGGTCGTCCCCCTCGTGATCGCCCCGACCGGCCTGCGGGCGGGGGACCTGCCCATCAGCCGGCCGCCGCGCGGGCGGCCTCAGCCACTGACGCGGTGGATCCTGTGCTGCGCCGCCTGGGCGCGGGGGCGGATGACCATGCGGTCGACGTTCACGTGGGCGGGGCGCGTCACGGTCCATGCGATCGCGTCGGCCACGTCGTCGGAGGTCAGCGGGTCGGGCACGCCTTCGTACACGCGGGCCGCGGCCGCCTCGTCGCCGCGGAACCTGGTGACCGCGAACCCCTCGCTCCGCACCATGCCCGGCGCGATCTCGACGATCCGCACCGGCTGCCCGACAAGTTCGAGGCGGAGCGTCTCGACCATCGACGTCTGCGCGTGCTTGGCCGCGCAGTAGCCGCCCCCGCCCTCGTACGACACCAGGCCCGCCGTCGAGGTCAGCATGACCAGCACGCCGTCCCCCGACTCGATCAGCCGGGGCAGCAGCGCCTGGGTCATGCGCAGGGAGCCGAGCACGTTCGTGTCGTACATCCGCTGCCAGTCGTCCAGCCGGGCCCCGGACACCGGTTCGAGGCCGAGCGCGCCGCCGGCGTTGTTGACCAGCACGTCGCAGCGGCCGAGCGCGCCCGCCAGCGCGTCGACCGACTCCTGGCAGGTCACGTCGAGCGTCACCGGCGTGATCGAGGGGACCTCGGCGGCCAGCTTGTCCAGCCGGTCGCGGCGCCTCGCGCCCGCCACCACGTCGTAGCCCTCGCCGGCGAGCCGGCGCGCGGTCGCCTCCCCGATCCCGCTGCTGGCGCCCGTCACCACGGCTGTTCTGCGCATGCCCTCATCCTGCCAGCCCCGCTGATCCGCGGCGGCGGGCAGGCCTGCCGGAGTTGTACCCCGACTGTGACTAAGTGTCGGGAATGTCGCAAAAATCTGGTGGGTTGTCATTGGTTCGGAGGTGGTGTCGAGTGAGGCGACGACGGGTCCACCGGGTCGCGACCATCAGCATGCACACGTCGCCGCTGGACCAGCCCGGCACGGGCGACGCCGGCGGCATGAACGTGTACATCGTCGAATCCGCCAAACGGCTGGCCCAGGCCGGCGTGGAGGTGGAGATCTTCACCCGCGCCACCGCCCGCGACCTGCCGCCCGTGGCCGAGCTCGCCCCGGGCGTGCTCGTCCGTCACCTCACCGCGGGCCCGTACGAGGAGATGGACAGGAGCGACCTGCCCGGCCAGCTCTGCGCGTTCCTGTCGGAGGTCCTGCGCACCGAGGCCATGTACGACCCCGGCCGCTACGACGTCATCCACTCCCACTACTGGCTGTCCGGCCAGGTCGGCTGGCTGGCCAAGGAACGCTGGGGCGTGCCCCTCGTGCACACCATGCACACCATGGCCAAGGTCAAGAACCTGCTGCTCGCCCAGGGCGACAAGCCGGAACCCCAGGCCAGGGTGGTGGGCGAGGAACAGGTCGTGGAGATCGCCGACCGCCTGGTGGCCAACACCGCCGACGAGGCGCGCGAGCTCATGGACCTGTACGGCGCCGCCGAGCAGCGCGTCGCCGTCGTGAACCCCGGCGTCAACCTCACCGTCTTCCGCCCCGCCTCGCAGGGCGCCGCCCGCCGCCGGCTGGGGTTGCCGCAGAACGCGCACGTGCTGCTGTTCGTCGGCAGGATCCAGCCGCTCAAGGCGCCCGACGTCCTGCTGCGCGCGGCCTCCAGGATGCTCATCGACGACCCGTCGCTGCGTGACCGCCTGGTGGTCGCCTGCGTGGGCGGCCCTTCCGGCAACGGCCTGGCCCGCCCGTCCGTCCTCACCGAGTTGGCGGCCGAGCTGGGCATTTCCGACATCGTACGTCTCGTGCCGCCGGTCGCGCAGGAGGAGCTGGCCGACTGGTACCGGGCCGCGTCCGTGACGGTGGTGCCCTCCTACAGCGAGTCGTTCGGCCTCGTCGCCCTGGAGTCCCAGGCCTGCGGCACCCCCGTGGCCGCCGCCGCCGTGGGAGGGCTGCGTACCGCCGTGCGCCACGACGTCTCCGGCGTGCTCGTGAACGGCCACGACCCGGCCGTCTGGGCGGGGGCGCTGCGCCGCTTCATCGCCGCGCCGCGCCGCCGCGACGAGCTCTCGCGGGGCGCCCGCGACCACGCCGCCGCCTTCGGCTGGCAGGCCACCGCCTCACGGCTCATGGAGGTGTATGCGGCCGCCGTGGCGAATATGCACAAGACGCCCGTGGCCGTGAACCTCTAGCACCCGTACATTGTTCTGGCCCGCCTATGCTGGGCTGCATGCGCGATGTCGTCGAAGCCGCGCTCAAGGCCGCGGACGTCACCTACGACGAGCCGCGACCCGGGGCGTTCCTGGTCAGACTGCCCGGGCAGCACAAGCTCGCCACCATGACCTGGCTGATCGTCGGGGAGACGGTCCTGCACGTCGAGGCGTTCTTCTGCCGCAGACCCGACGAGAACCACGCCGAGTTCTACCGCTGGCTGCTCGGCAAGAACGGCACGATGTACGGCGTGCACTTCTCCCTCGACGCCGTCGGCGACGTCCACCTCGTCGGCCGCGTCCCTCTGGCCGCCGTCGACGAGGACGAGATCGACCGGCTGCTGGGCTGCGTGCTGACCTACGCGGACGACTGGTTCGACCGGGCGCTCGAGCTGGGCTTCGCCTCGTCGATCCGGCGCGAGTGGGAGTGGCGGGCCAAGCGTGGCGAGTCGCTGGCCAACCTGCAGGCGTTCGCCCGCTTCGCAGACCCGGCCAGGTCGGAGCGCCCCTAGGATTGGGCGTATGGCGACTTTGGTGCTGCTACGGCACGGCGAGAGTGACTGGAACGCGAAGGGCCTGTTCACCGGCTGGGTGGACGTGAGCCTGTCGGCCAAGGGCGAAGACGAGGCACGCCGGGGCGGCAAGCTCCTCCAGGAAGCCGGGCTCCGCCCGGACGTCGTCCACACCAGCCTGCTGACCAGGGCCATCCAGACGGCCCAGCTGGCGCTGGGAGCGGCCGACCTGCTCTGGCTCCCGGTCAAGCGCAGCTGGCGGCTGAACGAACGCCACTACGGCGCCCTGCAGGGCAAGAACAAGGCGCAGACCAGGGAGGAGTTCGGCGAGGAGCAGTTCATGCTCTGGCGCCGCTCCTACGACACGCCCCCGCCGCCGATCGCCGACGACGACGAGTTCTCCCAGGCCGGCGACCCGCGCTACGCCCTGCTCCCCTCGGAGCTCATGCCCCGCACCGAGTGCCTGAAGGACGTCGTCGAGCGCATGCTCCCCTACTGGTACGACGAGATCGTCCCCGACCTCGCCGCCGGCCGCACGGTCCTGGTGGCGGCCCATGGCAACTCCCTGCGGGCCCTGGTCAAGCACCTCGACGGCGTCGGCGACGAGGAGATCGCCGGCCTCAACATCCCGACGGGCATCCCGCTGGTCTACGACCTCGACGCCGACTACAACCCGGCGGTGCGGGGCGGCCGCTACCTCGACCCCGAGGCGGCCAAGGCGGCCATCGAAGCCGTCGCCAACCAGGGCCGCTGACCTGTCCGGCCGAGGGCGGCGGCGCTCCTGCGACGCCGCCCGGGTCGGCTAACCCGGGCGCGACCCCGTAACGAGATAGACGACGTCCCCGGCCACGCGGACGGCGTGGTCCGCATAGCGCTCGTAGTAGCGCCCGATCAGGGTGATGTCGATCGCCGGCTCGACCCCGTGCGGCCAGTCCTTGGCCAGGATGTTCCTGAACAACCGCCGGTGCAGCCGGTCCATCGCGTCGTCGTCCTGCTCCAGCTCCAGCGCCGACTCCACGTCCCTGGACGCCACGCAGCTGCCGGCCTTGGTGACGAGGTTCTCCGCGATCTGTCCCATCTCCACGATCGTCGAGCGGGTCTCCGCGGGGATCGCCGAGTCGGGGTGGCGCAGGCGGGCGACCTTGGCGACGTGGACGGCGAGGTCGCCCATCCGCTCCAGGTCGGTGCCCATGCGCAGCGCCGTGATGACCATCCGCAGGTCCACCGCGACCGGCTGCTGCCTGGCCATCAGCTCGAAGATCGACGCCTCGATGTCGGCGAACGTCGCGTTCACTTCCTCGTCGCGGGAGATCACGCTCTCGGCGAGTGCGAGGTCGGCGTCGAGCAGCGCCGTGGTGGCGCGGGAGATGGCCGAGCGGACGAGCCTGGTCATCTCGACCAGCTTGTCGGTCAGCGAATCAAGTTCTTCATGGTACGCGTCGCGCATGCCGTCACCGTACGGGGCCGACGATGAACGAACTCCAACGCTCAGATGAACTTTCCAGGAAAGGCATGTTCATCCCCTGATGAGGGGGTCTGTCCTGCAGAAAAGGCGACCTACCATCGGAGACATGAGTGAGATGGCCATGAGCTTCGCGGCCCTGGCCGGGTTCGTCGTGGGCGCCCTGGCGGTCCTGTTCTACCGCAACCAGATCGAGGCCCCGAGCCGCACGGCCGCGAACGACGGCGTGGAGACGGGCGCGGCGCTGCCGCAGGGGGTGGCCTCCGTGCTCGCCGTCCTGCCGTCCTCCGCCGTGGTGCTCGACGCGCACGACCGCGTGCTGCGCGCCAGCTCGGCGGCGCGGGCGTTCGGGCTGGTCAAGGGCGAGCGGCTGATGGCCGCCGAGCTGCTCGCGCTGGCCAGGCAGGTGCGCCGCGACGGCGAGATCCGCGAGAGCGAGATCGACGTCGCGGGGCACAAGTTCGGCCAGGAGACCACGAGCTTCGCCGTCCGCGTGGCGCCGCTGGGCTCCCACGGCCAGGTGCTGGTGCTGGCCGAGGACCAGACGGAGCGGCGCAGGGTCGAGGCCGTGCGCCGCGACTTCGTCGCCAACGTCAGCCACGAGCTGAAGACCCCGGTGGGAGCGCTGAGCCTGCTCGCCGAGACCATCCAGGACGCGGCCGACGACCCCGAGGCGGTCACCCGCTTCGCCGGGCGCATGCAGCTGGAGGCCGCCCGGCTCAACTACCTCGTCCAGGACCTGATCACGCTCAGCCGGATCCAGGGCGCCGAACCCATCCCCACCCCCGGCCAGGTCTCGATCGACGAGGCCGTCAACGACGCCCTCGACCACTGCAACACCAGGGCCGCGGCCAAGGACATCGCGCTCGTCACCGGCGGAACCTCGGGCCTGCGCGTCTGGGGCGACGACGATCTGCTCGTCACCGCGCTGCGCAACCTGATCGACAACGCCGTCGGCTACAGTCCCGAGCACACGAGGGTCGTCGTCAGCGTGCGGCCCGCGGGCGACTCCGTCGAGATCAGCGTGAGCGACCAGGGCATCGGCATCCCGGAGGAGGCCCTGGAGCGCATCTTCGAGCGGTTCTTCCGCGTCGACGCGGCCAGGTCGCGCGCGACCGGCGGCACCGGCCTCGGCCTCGCCATCGTCAAACACGTCGCCGCCGCGCACGCGGGCGAGGTGACCGTCTGGAGCAAGGAAGGGTCCGGCTCCACCTTCACGCTCCGCCTGCCCGCGTTCGGCGGCACGGCGGTGGCAGTACCACCCTCGATTCCCCTGGAGGCCGCCAAATGACTCGAGTGCTCGTCGTGGAGGACGAGGAGTCCTTCTCCGACGCCCTGTCCTACATGCTCCGCAAGGAGGGCTTCGAGGTGTCGGTCGCGGCGACCGGGCCCGAGGCGCTCGACACCTTCGACCGCAACGGCGCCGACCTGGTGCTGCTCGACCTGATGTTGCCCGGACTGCCCGGCACGGAAGTGTGCCGGTCGCTCCGCCAGCGCTCCAAGGTGCCGGTCATCATGCTGACCGCCAAGGACAGCGAGATCGACAAGGTCGTCGGCCTCGAACTGGGCGCCGACGACTACGTCACCAAGCCGTTCTCCTCCCGCGAGCTCGTGGCCCGCATCCGCGCGGTCCTGCGCCGCCAGGGAGACGTCATCGAGGAGCTGGAGACGGCCGTGCTGGCCGTCGGCCCCGTACGCATGGACGTCGACCGCCACGTCGTCGCCGTGCGCGGTGAGCAGGTGCAGCTGCCGCTGAAGGAGTTCGAGCTGCTGGAGGTGCTGCTGCGCAACGCGGGGCGCGTCCTGACCAGGGGCCAGCTCATCGACCGGGTCTGGGGCGCCGACTACGTGGGCGACACCAAGACCCTCGACGTCCACGTCAAGCGCCTGCGCGCCAAGATCGAGTCCGACCCGTCCAACCCGCGCTGCATCCTGACCGTGCGCGGCCTGGGCTACAAGTTCGACGCCATCGAAAGCTGAAAACCCCTGTTCCGGTACGTCTCGCGTACCGGAACAGGGGTTTTCGCGTGTCTAGTGCCCCTCTTCCGCGGTCGCGGAGGGCGTCGGGGTGGGCGTGGGCGCGGGGGTGGCGTTGGGAGCCGGCGGGTAGTTCTGGAATTCGCGGCTGCGCGTGACCACAGGCACGTTCATGGACACGACACCGGCCTTGGCGAACTGGAGGTCCAGCTTGATGCTCTCGCCGCCTCTGAGGCTCTTGGGGATCGACTCGAGCATGATCTGCGGGGTGGGCTTGCCGGTGTTGACGAGCTGGCCGACGGGAAGCTGGATCGGGGCCGTGACCTTGGCCTCGCCCATGCCCCCTGCGGAGACCTTCTCCAGCGTGTCAGGGGCGTCCGACTTGTTGAGGATGTTGAGGTAAACGGGGGCGGAGCCGCGCCAGGCGAGCTGCGCCCCGGAGTCGGGGCCCAGGATGAACGCCTGCGGGATGTGAATGCCGCGCGTGCCGTATGCACCCTTTTCGATCAACACTTGCGCCTCGTTGGGGGCGTACGGCTGGTTGGTGGTGGCGTCGAATCCTGCCCCGCAGCCCGCGAGCACGGGGGCTGCCAAGAACGCGGCGGCTACGACAATCCAGCGACTGCTGGTCACGGGCGGGTTCTCCTTGGTCTTGCGCATGCGTGTGTGAGGCTCACCCGCATGTCTCGCGCATGCGCATGAGCCGCGCCCACCTTATCGACCTGAATGCATGGTCATATCCGCACCCCCGCAGGTCATTCGCTATGTCCGCAAATGAGATTCATACAGTTGAGCACTTGTCAAGCCCCAATATGCGGCTTTGACCTGCAGTTATGAGGATTTCACTGTTCCGGGAGGCTGTGGACGCGTGGTATCCTGGAGTACAGCGGAAGGGGTACTTGTCACATGACTTTCCAGGTCGGCGACACTGTCGTCTACCCCCACCATGGGGCTGCTCGGATCGAAGCAATCACGACGCGATCCATCAAGGGTGAGGAAAAGACCTACCTGGTGCTCAAGGTCGACAAGGGCGACCTTACCGTCCAGGTGCCAGCAGAAAACGCAGAACTCGTCGGCGTGCGCGATGTTGTCGGCCAGGAAGGCCTTGAGCGAGTTTTCGACGTCCTTCGGATGCCGCACACCGAAGAGCCGACCAACTGGTCTCGTCGCTACAAGGCCAATCTGGAGAAGCTCGCCTCCGGCGATGTGAACAAGGTCGCCGAGGTGGTTCGGGACCTGTGGCGGAGAGACCGCGAGCGCGGCCTGTCCGCGGGCGAGAAGCGCATGCTCGCCAAGGCGCGCCAGATCCTGGTCAGCGAGTTGGCCCTGGCCGAGAAGACCAATGAGGACAAGGCTGAGGCCCTTCTCGACGAGGTTCTCAACTCCTGATTACGAATCTTCCACGGGTGGGCGTCGGAGTCGACGTCCACCCGTTCGCTTCCGGGCGCGAGCTCAACCTCGCCGGCCTGCACTGGCCGGGCGAGACCGGGCTCGACGGCCACTCCGACGGTGACGCCGCCGCCCACGCGGCCTGCGACGCCCTGCTGTCCGCCGCCGGTCTCGGCGATCTGGGACGGCTGTTCGGGACGTCCGACCCGCGCTGGGCCGGAGCGTCGGGCGCCGCGCTGCTCCAGGAGACCGCGCGGCAGGTGCGCGCCGCCGGCTACGAGATCGGCAACGTCGCCATCCAGGTGATCGGCAACCGGCCGAAGCTCGCACCGCGACGCGCCGAGGCCGAGAAGGTGCTCGGCGCCGCGCTCGGCGCGCCGGTGAGCGTGAGCGCCACCACCACTGACGGGCTTGGGCTGACCGGCCGCGGCGAGGGCATCGCCGCGTTCGCCGCCGCGCTGGTGGTCAACCTTTCCTGAACGCCGGGCGTCTTACGCAGGGACGCGTGAGGGTGTCCCGGCGGGGCGTCGCCTAGCCCGCCGAAGTCCGAAGGCGGCGGTTCGTCACTGGCGCGGTACGGACCGCCGCCTTCCTTTTTGGGTAGTTTGCCTGTTCAACGGGTAGGTCCGTTCGAAGACATGTGAACGTCTCGGGGGGAGCTACACATGATCGGCGCGATAGTTTCGGCAGTAGTCATCGGCGCCATAGTCGGGGCGCTCGGCCGGCTGCTGGTGCCCGGCAAGCAGAAGATGTCCATCGGCCTGACTCTCATCGTCGGCATCGTGGCCGCCCTGATCGGCACGCTGATCGCGCAGGCGTTCGGCTGGGCCGACACGAAGGGCATCGACTGGATCGAGCACATCCTCCAGCTCGTGCTGGCGGTCGCGGGCGTGCTCGCCGTGACGCGCATGGGGATCGGGCGCTCCGGTCGTACCGGCAGAACCTAGGTCTGACCTGCTCGTTCGTCATATCTGCGCATAATCGCGGTAGATCGGGTAGCGAGCACCCCGTGGGAGTGAACCGATCACCCTCACGGGGAGGTTTGTGTCATGACAATCCAGTCCATCCTCGGGGCCATCCTGATCGGTGCCGTGATTGGCGTTATCGGCCGCCTGCTGCTTCCCGGCAGGCAGGCCATCGGCTGGATCCTCACCATCGTCGTCGGCATCGTGGCGGCCCTCCTGGGCACGCTGCTCGCGCAGGTGCTCGGCGTGGAGACGACGCCTGGCATCGACTGGATCGAACTGGTGATGCAGGTCGTGCTCGCGATCGTCGGCGTCGGCCTCGTCGCGGGGCTACGCCGCGGCTCGAAGGTCTAGGCTCGCGGCGCTGCGCCGCGCCTCGAAGATCCAGGCGGATCCCGGGTGGGCCCGCCCGGGAAGGCTCCCGGGCGGGCCTTTCCTGCTGTCAGTCCTCCGGCGGGCGCGGGGTGCTGCGCAGCCGCTCCGAGGGCGCCGGGGTCTCGTCGTGGACCACGGGGTGCGGGGCGGTGTCCTCGTCCTCCCGCCCGGCCTCGTGGCGGTCGGCGGCCTCGGGACCATGGGCGGGGTCGGGCCCGTCGTCGGCGACGACGGGATGCGGCTGCGTGTCGGCGTCCCTGTCGTCAGAGCGCGGGTGAACGAGGACGTCCTCCGGCTTGACCCGATCGCCCCACCGGACGGGCCGAGTCGGCGGCTCCGGCTCCCTCCTGGGCTCCGGCTCCCGCTGGGGCTCTGGCTCCGGCCTGGGCTCCGACCGCCTGAGCTCCGCCTCCGACTGCCGAGTGGGCTCGGGCTCCGACTGCCTGAGCTCCGGCTCCGGCTGCCGGCCGGGCTGTGGCTCCGGCTGCCCGTCAGGCTCGGACTGCCGCTGCGGTTGCGGCTCCGGCTGCGGATCTAACTCCACGGGGCGGAGCTCGGGCGCTCTTCTTTCTTCCTCCTCCTGCACGGGCCACTCGGACACCTGCGCCGAGACCGGCGAAGGGGCGGGCTCATCATGCGAAGCCGTCCTCGGGGCGGGCTCGGCGCGCGTCTGGAGAGCCGGCGCGGGCTCGGGGAGAGACGGCCTCCCCGGGGCGATGGCGGGACCCGTGAGCGGCGCCGGCGCGGCCGTCTCCGTGTCCGGCGACGGCCGGCCGAACGGCACGATGTCCTGCTCCGCGGCAGGCTCGGTGTCGGCGCTGCCCACTGATTCGCGACGGGCGTGCACGTGCTTGATCAGCAGCAGCCACAGCCACAGGGCCAGTGCCAGCATGACCCAGGGCGCAAGGGCCACGCCGATGGCCGTCTGGCGCACGTCGAACCCGAACCGCACCGCCGTCGCCACGTTCACCGCCGCGGCCGCCACGATGAGCAGGACCAGCACGAACGCCGCCTGCACGCGTACGAGCAGCTTGGCGGAGCGCAGCAGCAGGACGCTGATCAGCGCGACCGCCAGGAGTGCGTCGAAGGCCGCGGGATAAAGGTAGGCGAGGTCGGTGGCGGCCTCGCCGGTGACGGCCAGCGCGCGCAGGTCGTCGAAGGAGAGCGCGCACGCGGCCCCCGTGAGGGCGGCGACGGCGAGTCCGGCAAGGGCGATGCCCAGGCGGCGGAGCGCAGAAGGGGGAGTCACGTCCATGGCGGTTGTGAGCCTACAGAAGAATGAAGGGTCAGACCGATCTAGGAGGACACATGGCCGTGCTGTCAGAAGATGCCCGCAAGCTCCTGGACGCGCCGAATTTCGCCACGATCACCTCTATCAATCCGGACGGCGGCCCCCATTCGAGCGTGGTCTGGATCCGTACGGACGGCGACGACGTGATCTTCTCGACCGTGAAGGGGCGCGTGAAGCCGCGCAACTTCGAACGTGACCCGAGGGCGAGCCTCCTGGTCATCGACCCGGACGACCCCTACCGCTACGTCGAGGTGCGCGGGCGGGTGACCATGACGTCCGACCCGGAGGGCGCGCTCATCGAGGAGCTGTCGCAGAAGTACCGGGGCCAGCCCTGGGAGGATAAACCGGGCACAGAGCGACTCATCGTGAGGATCTCTCCGGACAAGGTCACGTTGCGGGGCTGATTCAACGGTCAGGAGGCGGCTCTGAGGCGTTAGCCTTTCTTTTGTGAGCCTGCACATCTACGACACCAGCACACGCGCCATCCGCGAATTCGTTCCGGTCGAAGCCGGTCGGGCGTCGATTTACCTGTGTGGGGCTACCGTGCAGGCTCCTCCGCATATCGGGCATATCCGCTCGGGCGTGAACTTCGACGTGCTCCGCCGCTGGCTCGCACGTTCCGGATATGACGTGACGTTCTGCCGCAACGTCACCGACATCGACGACAAGATCATCAGGGTGTCGGCCGAGGAGGGCGTGCCCTGGTTCGTCGTGGCCGAGCGCAACCAGCGGGCCTTCACCTGGGCGTACGACACCCTGGGCTGCCTCCCGCCGACCGTCGAGCCCCGCGCCACCGGGCACGTCCCCGAGATGATCACACTCATGCAGCGGCTGATCGAGCGCGGCCACGCCTACGCCTCCGAGGGCGACGTCTACTTCGACGTGCAGTCCTACGCCGACCGCTACGGCTCACTCTCCAACCAGAAGGTGGAGAACATGCGGCCCGCGGCCGACACCGACGACGAGTCCTGCAAGCGCGACCCCCGCGACTTCGCCCTGTGGAAGGGCGAGAAGCCCGGCGAGCCGACCTGGCCGACCCCCTGGGGGCCGGGCCGACCCGGCTGGCACCTGGAGTGCTCGGCCATGGCGACGAAATACCTGGGGCCGGCGTTCGACATCCACGGGGGCGGGATCGACCTGATCTTCCCGCACCACGAGAACGAGATCGCCCAGTCGCAGGCGGCGGGTGACGGTTTCGCCCGCTACTGGATGCACAACGGCATGCTCAAGATCGGCGCGGAGAAGATGAGCAAGTCGCTCGGCAACTCCCTGCTGATCCCCGAGATGGTGCAGAAGGTGCGACCCGTGGAGCTGCGCTACTACCTGGCGGCCCCGCACTACCGTTCCTCGATCGACTACTCCGAGGAGGCGCTGCAGGAGGCCGCCGCGGCCTACCAGCGCATCGAGGGTTTCGTCACGCGCGCCGCAGAGGTCATCCACGACGTCGACGCCCACGCGCCGCTGCCGCAGGCCTTCGCCGACGCGCTCGACGACGACCTGGGCACCCCGCAGGCGCTCGCGGTCGTACACGAGGTGGTGCGCGAGGGCAACGTGGCGCTGTCGCGGGGCGACAAGGAGGCCGTGGCCCGGCTGCTCGCCGAGACCCAGAACATGCTCGACGTGCTCGGCCTCGACCCGCGCTCGCCGCAGTGGCGGGACACGGGGTCCGACCTGTCGCCGGTGGTCGACGCGCTGGTGGCGGTGGCGCTGGAGCAGCGCCGTGCGGCGCGGGAGCGTAAGGACTACACGGCCGCCGACGCGATCAGAGACCAACTGAGCGCCGCCGGCATCACGGTGGAGGACACCCCGCACGGGCCGCGCTGGGAGCTGAGCCGCTAGAAGGGCCGGGCGCCCTGGTCGCCCGGCCTCCTCGCGTTGAACGAGTTGCCCCGCGCCCCGAGTACCCTTGATGCCATGGCAGCAGGCGGCAGGGGCTCGGGCAGGCCCGCGAAGAAGAAGGGCCCGTCCAAAGGCACCGGAGGGCAGGGCCGCCGGTCGCTCGAGGGCAGGGGCGCGACCCCACCCGCGGAGATGCGGCACTGGTACAAAGACAAGGCCCGTGCCGAGCGCGTCGCCCGCGAAGAGCGAGGCGGCAGCCGCCGCGCCGCTCCCACCAGGTCCAGGCGTTCCGAAGACACACCCGAATACATCGGCGGGCGCAACCCGGTGCTCGAGGCCCTGCAGGCCGACGTGCCCGCCAACGCCCTCTACGTGGCCCAGCGCGTCGACAACGACGACCGCGTACGCGACTCCATCAAGATCGCGGCAGAGCGCGGCATCGCCCTGCTCGAAGTCACCCGCGACAAGCTCGACCGCCTGACGGAAGGCGCCGTCCACCAGGGCATCGCGCTCCAGATCCCCGCCTACGACTACGCGCACCCGTCAGAGCTGGTGGACCTCGCCCACGACGCCGGCGAACCTCCGCTGATCGTCGCCCTCGACTCGGTCACCGACCCGCGCAACCTCGGCGCCATCGCCCGCTCCGCCACCGCCTTCGGCGCCCACGGCCTGCTCATCCCCTCACGCCGCTCGGCCGGCGTCACGGGAGGCGCCTGGAAGACGTCCGCGGGCACACTCGCCACCCTGCGCGTCGCCCGTGCCGCCAACCTGACGGCCGCCCTGCGCGACTACCGCGACGCGGGCCTGTTCGTGGTCGGCCTCGACGGGGCCGGCGAGACCGACATCGGCGAGGCCCAACTGCTGACCGAGCCGCTCGTGGTGGTCGTGGGCTCCGAGGGCAAGGGGCTCTCACGGCTGGTGCGCGAGCAGTGCGACGTGGTGACCCGCATCCCGATGCACGCATCCGCCGAATCGCTCAACGCGGGGGTGGCCGCCGGGGTGGCACTGTACGAAGTCGCTCGTCACAGGCGTCGCTAGCGTCTACACTGGTAGGCCGCGCCGACGTAGCTCAATCGGCAGAGCATCTGTCTTGTAAACAGAAGGTCAGGGGTTCGATTCCCCTCGTCGGCTCGCAGCTCAAAGGCCCCTTCCAGGACTTGGAAGGGGCCTTTCTGATCTTGTACAGCAGCGATGTACAGCAACCGCATCAGTCGTTGGTTTGGTCGAGGCTTTGGTTGAGCTTGTCGAGGGCCTTGCGGGTCTCCGGGTTGGGGATCTGGGTGTAGACGTTCATGGTCACCGAGATCTGTGAGTGGCGGAGGATGCGCATCGCGGTTCGCGGGTGGACGTCGAGGGCGGCCAGGAGGGAGGCGCAGGTGTGGCGGGTGTCGTGAACGCGGATGCGGGGGACGCCGGCCTTTCGGCAGTGTGCTTCGAAGGCCCGATTGAAGTTGCGGGGTTCGATCGGGGTTCCGTGCTTGGTGGTGAAGACGAGGTCCAACGCATTCCAGTCGTTCCCGGCCTCTTTGCGCGCCTTCTCCTGCTTGTGCTGCCGGTGCTGGAGGGCGGTCACGCACAGCCCGAGCAGCGGCAGGGATGCCGTCGAGTCGTCGGTCTTTGTGGTGTTGCGATGGAGGAGCTCCCCGCGGACGCGGGTCAGCTGGTTGGCTATCGTCAGTTCCTCGGCATCGAGGTCTATGCTGGTCCACGTCAGGCCGAGCGCCTCACCGCGGCGCAGGCCGAGAACGAGTATCAGGACGTAGGCCGCGTACAGCGGGTCGTCGACCGCGCGGAGGTGTTCGAGGAAGCGGCGGGCTTCGTCGACGCTCCACACCGCTTGCTGACGCCTCTTCTTGGTCTTGCTGGCGCTGGGCAGCGTGGTGAGCGCGGCGACGTTCTTGCTGATCACCTCCTCTTTGATCGCGTGGCCGAGCGCGGCCCGCAGGGTGCGGCGGATGCCGATGATCGTGTATCGGGCCGGGTAGCTCTTGCAGCATTGCCCGATAGAGCAGCACCGGCGTTTGTTCTCTGGGCGCTTGTGATCCTTCTTCTGGTCGCAGCAGGTACAGAGCGTCGGGAGCGTGTTGAGCCAGGCTTGGACGTCGCGAACGGTGAGCTTGTCGAGGCGCTTCTTGCCGATTCCCGGGACGATGTACAGCCGGACCAGAGGCTCGTAGGCGACGTAGGTCGTCGGTTCGCGGTTGGGTTCCACGACCTCGCTCAGCCAGCGCTTGAGGAAGGCAGTCACCGTCTCGTGCTTGGTTGCCACGGGTCCCACGCGGGCTTGCTCGTGGAGCTTGAGCCACTTCTCGTGGGTCTCTTCACGGGTCTTGCCGTACGCCCACTTTCGGGTCTTCTTGCCCTCAGGGGTGGTGACCCAGACGTACCCAGCCCAGCCGTTCTTGTACGGGAAGATCGAGCCCTCGTTGTTGGCGCGGGTACGGCGGCTCTTGCGGGGGCGCTTTGGCTCTTCCGGGGTAGCGGGTGAGGTCTTGGTGGGCATCAGGCGGCCTCCTCACAGAGTCGGGTCACGTAGTCGTTGAGGGCGTCAGCTGGGATGCGGCGGCAGCGCACGCCGACGACGATCGAGCTGAGTTCGCCGGAGCGGATGAGGTTGTAGACGGTCCAGCGGCTGACCTTGAGCGCAGCCATGGCTTGCGGGACTGTGAGCAGTTCAGAGGTCATGTGCGCCTCCGACCTGGGTTCCGGTGATGGTGGCGGCGAGGAGCGCGTCTCCGAGGGAGTGGCCCTTGCCTGCGTACTCCCATGTGCTGATGACGAGGACAGTGTCTTCGTCGAAGAGGGGGAGACGGCCGGTGGTGATGTCGTTGTCGCGGGCGTGGTGTTCTCTGGCGGCTCGAAGATCGCCGAGGGTGGTGGAGTAGTGGCGGGATCGGGTGGAGAAGTGGCCGCGGAAGCCGAGCATGTGGGCCCAGTCGGCGAGGCGGAGTTCGGCCAGTTCGGGTTGGCTGCCGAGTTGTATGCAGGTCGTGATGAGGCGGCGGGCGTGGTCGCGCAGGTTGTAGGCGCCGAGGTCGTCGAGCGGGTTGATGCGGCGGTCCAGGGTGCCGACGCATTCGGCGGCTTTGGTGGCGTACTTGGCGATGTAGCCTGCGACGGCTTGTTCGGTGAGGTCGCCGTTCAGGGTAATGGGGCGGATGTCGAGCTGAGTGCCCCAGCGCAGGGTGCGTGCGGGCTGGTTCTCATGAGCGGGTGCGGTGGCCGTGACTGCCTTGGCGGCGTGTTGTATGCCGTGGGTCAGGGTGTCGGCGGTCGCCCAGACCGGTGGTGGCGCGGTGGGTCCGCCGGGGCCGTCGAGGCGGATGACGGCGTGGAAGTGGACGACGCCGCGGCGTTGGTATTCGGCGACCTTGGCGAAGGAGAGCGTCAGGTGGTGGCGCAGCTCCTTGAGAGGCAGGCCGCCGAGTTTGGCCAGGTGGCGGCGTAGGGAGTCGGCGAAGCGCTTCCACAGCAGCGGGGCCATGGCGTTGAACAGGACGGAGCCGGTGTAGTCGTAGCAGTCTGGGCAGAGCGGTTCGCCGAGGCGCGGGTCGTCCTTGTAGTGCCGTTCGGTGCAGGACATGACGTGGCCGTGCGGGCAGGTGGTGGCGTTGGGCGGGTGTGGCAGGGCAGGACCTTGCCGCCGTGTTCGCGGCGGGTGTGGACCGGGCCGAAGGACGGGGCGGTCAGGGTGACGAACAGCGTCGGGTGGCTGGTGACGGTGTCGGGGACGCCTTTGCCGCCGATGAGGCCGGCGCGGATGAGGTGGTAGGTGTCGGCGCGGTAGGTCTCGGCGCAGGCGGGGCAGCGGGTGGCGCGGCGGGTCTTGCACGGCACCCGTAGGACGCCGTCGGGTTCGCTGCGGGTGGTGTAGCGGTGCAGGAGTCTGCCGGTGGCTTGGTCGTAGTGGTCGACCTTGCCGCGGAGGTGGATGGGCTGGCGGCAGCCGCCGGTGTGGCGGACCTGCGATGCCCAGCGGTCGTAGTCGGGCCGGTTTAGGCGCTTGATCATGCCGGTGATGGCGTGCGCGTTGGCGTGGGTTGCAGGCAAGATGGAGACCTCCTCTCACTCGTTCGGGTGATGGGGATGGCCCCCGACCTGGCGGTCGTCTTGGCGGATGTGCGGCCAGGCCGGGGGCGCTGCGCGTTACGCGCCGTGGTTGTCGATGCCGGTGCCGTCGCAGTCGGTGCAGCGGGTGTTATCCGGGTCGATGCCGGTGCCGTTGCAGGTGCAGCAGCGGTAGTGGATCATCGGCAGGGTTTCGGGCACGGGGCTAGCTCCTTTCGCGTGGGCGGGTGGTGAGGTAGACGCGCCAGTGGTGGGGGTGGGCGCGGTCGGGGTAGGCGCGTGAGACGGCCTGGACGGTGAAGTGCAGGCGTAGGCGGAACAGGGCGTCGATGATCTCGGCTCGGGTGCCGTCGAGGCGGATGCGCATGAGTCGTTCTCCTGGTCAGGTGGCGGGCGTCGGGTCGGGTTGGATGCAGCCGCGGTAGCTGGTTTCGGCGTCGTAGCGGGCGCGGGCGGCGGCCAGGATGGCGACGGCGCGGTATTCGATCGGGCCGAACATGCGCGAGGTGGCGTAGTGGTCGCGCGAGGCGTGGGAGTGTCTAATTAACGGCGGATCTGATCATCAAGGAAGAGGTTCGTGATGACCGAGACCGCTGTGGAGTCGACGCCTGGTAAGGAGTCGGGCGGGGTGGCGTCCAGCGCGACGACGGACGAGCAGTTGATCGCGATGCTCGTGGACCGCGCCCGCACCGACGGACTGCAACTGACCGGCGAGGGCGGGTTGTTGCAGCAGCTGACCAAGCGGGTCCTG